>JBIKMD010000195.1:0-6861 GCA_044359465.1 Myxococcota bacterium | reverse complement strand
TCTTCACGATGGAGGTCAGACCTGGCTACCAAAAGATGAGTACAGAGCACGCCAAATGGGGGATAAGGCGCTTATTCTTTTGGGGCGGCAGGCACGCCTTCAAAGCGCACGCGCGAACCCGCGGCGATCCCGTGTTTCTGGCAATACCCTCCCACCACCTCCAGGACGAACTGAGACGGCTCGTTCACGGAACGCGGCGTCTCGGTCATGGGCACCGCGTTTTCCACCACGCCGGCCACACTCATATCCGCCCGAATGAACACCATATCGAGCGGGATGAGCGTGTTCTTCATCCAAAACGTCTGCACGCTCTCACGTGGAAACAGGAACAACATACCTGCATCCTCGGCGAGTTGGTTACGATTCATGAGCCCCACAGCGCGCGACTCGGGTGTGTCCACGACCTCTACGGTGATCTGAACGGTACTACCGTCTTTGCCGCCCACGAACACACGCGGCTTTTGCGCCGTGCTAACGTCCTGTTTGGCAGTGGTCGGCGCTTGAGCGGAGGCGCAGCAAACGAGCAGCGCAGAACAAACGAGGAACGAACGCATGGTGGGCTCTACTTGACGTCGCAGAAGTAGGCGGGCTGATCGGGAACCGTGGTTTCAACGCGGCGACATTCCATAGTTTCACGCGGGCAATCGGCCACAACGCCAGGACGGCACGGTTTGGCGAGTAGACAGTAAGTCGTCGTGGCGAGCGGGCCTACTGGTTGGAGCAGCACGCACGCGTAACCCTCTGCGCAGTCACCGTCGTTTGCGCACTCGCGTGAGCAATAATTGGAGCGCACCTGGGTCGACACACATTGGAACGATTCACATTGCCCATCTGTGCGAACGCTTGCTGGCGACACTTTCTCAGTGTCGCCACCGCCGCTATCAGGCGCTGTTTGATCAGTGCCCTCTGGTGGCGGACAGGCTTTCCCGAGATCGTCTGGCTCACAAGCGGCCAGCATGAGTGCGCAAAGCAAGAAACTGCGAGAGGAAATCACGTTTACTGGGTAACACCCGCCCTGCCCCCCCGCAAGAATTGGTGCGGCGGCATCATTCGGCTGTTGCTGCCTATCCGAAACCAACAGATCTCCCGCATCCCTCACGACGAGTCCGGAGATGATCCCAAAGTGGCGGGGCAGAGACCCATCGAAGGCGCGCTCGTCGCTCGGGCGCGTCAACGTGGTGTCCGTACGGCACGTCGTATCAGGAATGAAGCGTGAGCTGCGGATTGCTTGCGCACACGCGTCACGTGACTCGTGCAGACGACCGTAGGCAACCTGTCGGCAGCCATAGAAAGACAATCCGGAAGGGTCTTTTCACCTTGGCATCGTCGTTAGGGTGAGTATGGCTTCTGCGGTCTGCGCTTCGGCTTTCTTCTTGGTGAGGCCGCGGTGTTTGACGAGCGCAACCGTCTCCGTGACGACCTCGTATTTTTCGCCGTCGACGATCTTGGGCACAGTAGGCAGCGGCTCTGGCTTTTCGGTGAACGCAACCGCGTGCAGATATTCCACCCCAAACGGCGCCGTCACTTCGAAGGTGTCTGGATATTCGACGGCAAAATTGGTCTTGCTCGCATCGATGTAATAGGCCTGCTCCAGCGGCACTTTCATGCCACTTGCGAGCAGATACACCAGGCGCACGAAACAAGGCTTGTTCACGCGCATGAACACTTTGACTTCTTCTTTGGCGCCAAACACCAGATTGCTACGGCCCTTACTCGTCCACACTTCCACGCTGAGCTTGCCCGTCACGTCTTCGCCTTGGGCAAGGATCTTCTGGTCGACGAGCGCTTGCTGCAGATTTTGCGGAACGAGTGCGAGATCTTTTGGCAGCGCGCTTTTCTTTGCGCTCGCTTCTGCGCTGGCAATCGCTCTCCCGCTCACAGCATCGCGCGCGACGATGATCACCCGCACCACGTCGCCATCGTCTGTGTAAGTGCCCTTGATCGCGAGCGCACCGCTGACAGCTTTGCCCGCGAGCAACTTGCTCTGAGCGATTTTCGCTTCGAGGTCTGTGGCGATCTTGCGGCCAAACAAGCTCGAAAAGCTAGTCACGCCGTAGCTGAGCGGCGCGACCGTCACGTTCGAGCCAGAGGCAATGCCCTGCTGACTGAGTTGCAACGCGAGCGAGGACTCGCAACTTTCTAGCGTCGTGGTGGCGGTCTTCAGCAGAGAAGCCACGGCGCCGTCGATCGTCGAGTTGAGCGCGGCGACCTGCTGCGGCAAGCCCGCGGAGACCTCATCTTGTCCAGCGAGCACCCGCGCGATAGCTTCATGGTCGAGCGCTTCAGCGAGCGCCGTGCGCGCACCGAGATAGGTCCGCATTGCGGTCGCTTCATCACGCTTCATCTGCTCGCCGCGTAACACGGCTTCTTTGGCTTCCAGCAGCAAGCGATCTCGCTCAACGCGGCGTTCACTCGCGGCTGTAGCCCTTACCAGCACGGCCAACGCGTAGGCTTTACCTCCGCCGGAATAGGTCTCGAACTTCATACCGCTGACACGCACGTCGGTCGTAGCCCGAGTGAACGCGGTCACCGCGTACGTTTGTTGACCATTCTTTTCAGCGCTGACGTCGGACTGCTCAGATTCAATACGCACTGTAATTTGCTGCGCGAGCTGGGCTGACGCTTGGCTTTTTGCAGCCTCGATGTCGCTGCCCGCGGCTACACCAAAGCCGAGCAAGTGGGTGCGTGGTGAATACTTTGGCGACGTGCCGCCGCTCATGACCCAGTCGGGTTCCGCCGCCAAAACACACAGAAAGAGTAATGATGTCATTGCTCCAGCATGATCGCGGACGCGTCCCCTACCCGCCAATAAACTTGTGACCCTGGGTGTGATCGGTAAGGCTGCCCACGTGACGTGGCAGAATCTCATTTCCATGACGTTGGCGATTTGTCTGACGACCTTCGCCGTTCCTAGCGTCTCTTTGGCCGCAGACGCGGACAAAAAGGACGACGCGACGGCAAAGAGCGATACGGATACGGAATCGGGCCGCGATGAGCGCGGCGAAGACAAGCAGCGCCGCCTCAGCGATCGCATCAAGAGCGTGCAGCGTAAGATGTTTGGGAAGAAGAACCGCCACGAGCTGAACGTCATGGCTGGCCTGTCGCTCAACGACGCGTTCTACCAGCAGTTCACGCTCGGCGCGAGCTACGGCTATCACATCTTCGATCAACTCGCGGTGGAAGCAGCGTTCAAATATTATCTTCCGCCAGTCGCGAACGGTCCACGCATCGTCAACCAACCCGAATCTGCGGGGGCCGTCCTAATTTACTCACCGCAGCTCTCGATCACCGCCGAAGCCCAGTTCGCCCCCATTTACGGTAAGTTCTCGCTCCTCGCAGAGGCGGTCGGACACTTCGACGTGTACATAGCGGCCGGCGGCGGCGTGATGATGACAGAAACCCGCCGAGCGGCTGACGGATCGCAGTGGCGCGGCATGGGTACCTTCGCCATTGGCGCGCGTTTGATGTTGCTCTCGTGGTTGACCGTGCGAGCCGAGGTTCGGGACTCCATCTACGCCGACCCACGTACAGCCTCTTCCGTACGGCCGGGCGAGAACCCGATTCAGAATCTTCTCACGTTCAATTTGGGCGTCTCGTTCTTCGTGCCACCCACTTTTAATGAGTAAAGCCAATAAACTTGTGACCTTGGGAAGCGAACGCTAACCTTGGGGCCGACTGTCAAACGCCCGTACTTTCGGCGACTTATCGGTCAGGAGCCTGTGTGAGACGTGTAAAACTGCTCGTTCTGCCGGTGGCATTCGCAGCAGCGGCGGTAGTGGCGCCGCGCGCCTATGCCGCGGAAGCAGCCGAGAAAAAAGATGAAGGCAAAGCCGCCGAAGCCGTGAAAAGCGATGCCGACGGCGAGTCAGGACGCGAGGAGCGACTCGAGGATCGCACGCGGCGCCTAGGTGACCGCATCAAGAGTGTGCAGCGCAAAGCGTTCATCAAACGCAACCGCCATGAGCTCAACATCATGGCCGGTTTGTCGCTCAATGACGCGTTCTACCAGCAATTCACGGTGGGCGGTGGTTACAATTACCACATCACCGAGCACTTCTCGCTCGAAGCGAATTTCAAATACTTCTTGCCGCCCGTCCGCACGGATGCTGTGCGCATCGTTCGCGTCACACAATCGGCGGCACAAGTGCTCGTATACTCGCCGCAGCTCTCGATCACTGGTGAGCTTCAATTCTCGCCGATCTACGGCAAGATCTCGCTCATGGCCGAAGCGATTGTACACTTCGATGTGTACATTGCCGCGGGTTTTGGCGCGATCATGACCGAAGCCCGGCGGCCCGCCGACGGCTCGCCTTGGCGTGCGCTTGGCACTTGGGCGATTGGCGCGCGTGTCATGACCACGGACTGGCTCACCATCCGCCTGGAAATTCGCGATTCGATTTACCAAGACGTTCGCACCGCGAGCACGGTGCGCCCAACCGAAAGCGCCATCCAGAACCTGTTGACGTTCAACTTGGGCGTCTCGTTCTTCCTGCCGCCGACGTTCGATTACCGGTACGAGTGAGGGAGCCATCTCGATGAAACGCAACGCGCTGCTGGTTTTGTGCGCAATGACGGTGGAGAGCATCGCGTACGCGCAGGCCACTGGTTCGCCGATGGCCGAGGCTCCAACGCTGCGCACAAACGCAGACGGGTCACCCACGCTGTTCGCGGCAAAGGCGAAAGACAAAAAGAAGAAGAAGGACGAGAAGAAACCGGCGGCTCCAGCGCCAGCCCCAGCGCCAGCGGCACCTGCCTTCGACTTCGGCGCTGCCTCGCCTGCACCAGCGCCGGCCCCTGCCCCCACGCCTGTCGCCGCACCTGCACCAGCGCCGGCCCCCGTGCCTGTCGCCGCTCCCGCACCAGCGCCGGCCGTGCAACAACCCGCTGCCAAATCCGCCGCCGCGTCAGCGGCTCCCTCACGCACCTCGCGCAAACGCCGACCGAAAGCCAAGGGCGGCGGCATTGTCTTCGATTTCTCGGAAGAATCGAGCGAGAAGATCGAGCTGAAGGTGTCCTCACTCGAAAAAGATCGTTTCGAGAAAGCGAACGACTACACCATCGACGAACGCTGGGAAGATGCCGCGCGTGAGTGGATTGCCATCCTCGAAGACCCAAAGAGCGAGGCGTACCATAAAGAAGCGCAGTACCAACTCGCCAAAGCCACCTACAAACTCGGCCTCTACAACGCCGCGCTGACGCGTTTTCAAGCGATCATCGTTCAGGGCGAACAACATCCGCGCTATCAGAAAGCCGTCGAATGGTTGTTCTTCATCAGCCGCAAGCTCGTGGATGAAACCGGCGTGCTCGAAGAGCTCGCGCAGTTCACCGGCGTGCAGTGGCCAAAGAAGTACCGCAACGAGTATCGCTACCTGCTCGCAAAATATCAGTATTTGCGCGCGTACGAGCTCGAAGTGCAGCGTATTCAAGACGAAACCGCTAACAAGTACAAAACGGGTTCCAGCGCCAGTGGCGGCATGGACTTCTCTGGCGGCGGCAGCTCAGGCGGCGCTGCCGAATCCATGGACTTCTCGGCGGCAACCACTGAAGCCCCGGTGGCGTTCGACTTCTCTGCCGGCTCAGATGGTCCCGGCGGCAACAAAGACATCGGCGCCATGGAGTTCACCACCGAGGACGTCGAAGGCAAGAAGACCGAGAAGCTCGTCGACGTCATTGCCGACGCACGCAAGCTGCTCTCGCAAATTCCGCCTGCGAGCCGCTACTTCCCACGCGGCAAATACCTAGAAGGTTTGCTCAACTTCCTCGAGAACCAAGATCAATTCGCCGTCGACGCGTTCCGCCAAGTGATTCGTTTGCTGAACCCGCGTAAAGGCAAAGAGAGTGATCCCAAGCTGCGTGAGAGCGCCTTCTTGTCGCTCGCGCGCGCCCACTACGGTTATAAACAGTACCGTGCAGCGGCCTACTACTATTCCAAGGTCGATCGCGGCTCAGATCAATGGCTCGACTCCATGTTCGAATCGAGCTGGGCGTACTTCCGCTTGGGTGACTACGAAAAAGCGCTGGGTAACTTGGTCACCCTGCACTCGCCATTCTTCATCAACGAGTACTATCCTGAGTCGCAGATTCTCAAAGCGGTTATCTTCTTTGACAAGTGCCGCTACGAAGAGACCAAGATCATTCTGCGCGAGTTCAACACGCTGTACCGGCCGCTCATCGACGCCATCAAGAAGTTGAACGATGAAAGTTTGCCGCCGGACCAATACTACGCACGCTTGTCCATGCTGCAAAAGAGCACGAGCGGCGGCGACCAGAAGTTGCTCGCGCGTATCTTGAACATTGCGCTCGGCGAGCAAGACGTCCGCCGCGCCGATGCGTCCGTGCGTGAGGTCGAGCGCGAAATTGGCGACGTGAAACGGCTGCCCAAGGCGCTCAGTGAATCGACTTACGCCAAGTCGACGATTGAGGAGCTGGAAAAGGTCTTGAAGTCTCGGCAAACCCGCGCCGGCGATTTGGCAAAGAAACGCGTCGATCGCGAGTACTTGCATCTTCGCGACTTGCTCGGCCAGGCCTACCGCATTCAATTCGAGACGGCGACAGTGGAGAAGACCTTCCTCGAGAACAAGCTCGTCGGGGAAGCGAACATCGAGCTACAGAAGAAGAAAGACAGCGTCGCAACGGACGACGAAAAGATCTACTGGCCCTTCACCGGCGAGTACTGGGAAGACGAGCTCGGGACCTATCAATACGCACTCGGTCAGAGCTGCGATTGAGCACAGCGCCTCGCCGCTCACGTAGCAATAGCGGTTCAGCGAGGCTGCTTTTGGGGCTTAGGACGGCAACATGAAAAGACGACATATCTTTGCGCTTGCGGCACTCGTCGGCTTCGCACCTCTGACGGCTGAA
>JBIKMD010000196.1:0-6861 GCA_044359465.1 Myxococcota bacterium | reverse complement strand
ACGTTGTTTACGCACGGCTCTACTGGGTGGGCTCGCGCATGCCGCCGGGGCCTGCGGGCTGCATCGACCCGTGTCAGTTCACCCCTGCGGCACCGATCGCCGACGCGAGCGCAATTCTGGACTCACCCACCATGAGCGGAATCGCAATTACGGCCGATTCGACCCGCTTCATTGAAGGTAACGAGTATTACAACGGGTGGACCTATCAGAGCAGCGCCGACGTCACTTCGATTGTGCAGGCCGGCGGCAATGGTCGCTACCGCGTGTCCGATGTCGAAGTCCTGAACTTCGACCCCAACTACGATACGACATTTTCACACGCGGGCTGGTGGATGACGATCATTTACGCACTCAGCACCGAGCCCAAAAGGCAGATCTCGGTTGCCGACGGCCTCGATCGCATCGACGGTGGCAGTGGCTCCGGCAGCGTGCAAACGCTGGTGATCAGTGGATTTCGTGCCCCGAACGCCATTGCCGGAAAACTAGCCGTGATCACCGTCGAGGGCGACGTGAACAACGCTGGTGGGCTCGATCAGCTTGACTATTCTTCGACAGGCGGCGCCCCTTACACCCTGCTCTCAGACGGGACGGTGGGAAGCACCGGCAATTTCTTCAATGGCACTTTCACTTACCTGGGCGCGCCCATTTCTGACGCGGCAGTGCCAGCGCATTGGCGCAACACGGGATCCTTTCCTCAGCCCTCTGGTGGTCGTGGCAGTCTTGCCGGGCTCGATATTGACGTCGTCAGTATTTCCCTGACCCCGGCGACAAATGATCTCACATTTCGGGCGTCTACATCGAGTTCGAACAGCGACTATTACACGCTGGAATCATTTGTTGCGAGCGTTGAGACCATAGCCCCAGGGCTCGAAACCTCGACCATGACAGCGTCTGTGGACGGCGGCGGGAGCGCGGCTCCTGGTAGTACTTTGACCTATCGGATCACGGTCACAAACGATGGCAGCGACGCCGGCTCGCTGGTGTCGTTCGAGAATGATCTGCCGAGCGATGTGTGTTTTGTTCCAGGGTCTCTCGCGATCGTCAGCGGGACCGGTGCTGGGGTATTGAGCGACGCGTCCGGCGACGATGCCGGTGAGTTCATTGGTGTGACGGACGCTGCCTGCGCCACGGGGAGTGGTGGACGCATCGTCATGCGTCTCGGTAGCGGTGCGAACGCCACAACCGGCGGCTCACTCGCGACTGGTGAAACGATTGTCGTCGAGCTCAAAGCCGTGGTGCGTGGGAACGCAGCGGACGGGACCGTGATTGCCAACCAGGGAACGCTTCGGGCGACGGGCTTCTCTGGTGCCAGCGAGCAAACCTTCTTTACCGATGCGAACCTGGCCACGCTGTTGAAAGAAACGACGGACGTGACCATTGTTGTGGCTCCCGTGGTTGTGCCTCCTGTGGTGACACCTCCCGTGACCATGCCTACGGACCCGCCCGTTGAGCCACCCGTTGTTGATCCACCGGTGGTCACCGAGCCCGAACCCGTGGCAACGCGCCGGCTCGGCGTGCGCGGCGGTGTTTTTGGCTGTTCGAGTGGGGGCGAACCGCAGTGGCTTTTGCTTTGCGTCCTGCTATGCCTCTGGCGTCCTTGGCGAAGAAAATAGAAAATTCGCACACGCCTCTCTAGACAACTTGCAAATGACCACGTAAGAGCGCCGCCTCTTTTGTAAGGACGCGTTTGCGGTGGTTCATACGAGCCAAACGGAACGCGAAACGACGGGGGCGTAACAGTCGCCGTCGCTGGTGAAAGTGATAGCCGGTACAACCGGCAGTTGTTCCAAAACACTGAGGCGCACTTGCGTCGCGGTCCGGAACTCTAGGGAGCGTTAAATGGGTCAGAAAGTTCATCCGATCGGTCTGCGCCTTGGAATCATCAAGACCTGGGATTCCAAGTGGTACGCCGAGAAGGAATTCGCGAAGTGGTTGCATGAAGACATCCGCATCCGCACGTTCGTGAAAGAACACCTCGAAGCCGCTGGTATCGCCAAAGTCGAGATCGAGCGCGCAGCGAACAAAGTCAAGATCAACATCTACACCGCTCGCCCTGGCATCGTCATCGGCAAGAAGGGTGCGGGCGTTGAGCAGCTCAAGCGCGAAGTGCAAGGCCTGTCCGAAAACGAAGTCTTCGTGAACATTCACGAAATTCGTAAGGCAGAGACCGATGCACAGCTCGTTGCTGAGAACGTTGCCATGCAGCTCGAACGCCGCGTTGCGTTCCGCCGCGCGATGAAGAAAGCCGTGCAAACGGCGCTCAAGTTCGGCGCGAAGGGTATCAAGATTTTCCTCGCCGGCCGTCTCGGCGGTTCGGAAATGGCACGCCGCGAGTGGTACCGCGAAGGCCGCGTTCCGCTCCACACGCTCCGCGCTGACATCGACTACGGCACTGCCGAAGCGACCACCACGTACGGCGCGATCGGCGTCAAAGTTTGGATCTTCAAGGGCGAAGTGCTTCCGGGCACGACCAAGCCAGCACAATAAGTTGTTTAGCTTCGCCTGCTCTGCGGGCGAGAAGGGAGAGTTAGAAAATGCTAGCTCCAGCGCGAGTCAAATATCGTAAGGTGATGAAGGGCAACATGAAGGGCTCGGCGCTTCGTGGTGGCTCGCTCGCCTTCGGCGATTTCGGTCTGCAAGCTCTCGAGTGCGGTTGGATGACCCAACGCCAAATCGAAGCGAGCCGTATTACGATCGCCCGTTACATCAAGCGCAGCGGTAAAGTCTGGATTCGTATTTTCCCAGACAAGCCCATTTGTAAGAAACCGCTCGAGACTCGTATGGGTCACGGTAAGGGTGCACCAGAAGGCTGGGTCGCAGTGATCAAGCCAGGTCGCGTGCTCTTTGAAATGAACGGTGTTGATGAGCCGACTGCGCGTAAAGCGCTGACGCTCGCGGCGGCGAAGCTCGGTATCCCAACCAAGATCGTCGTCCGGAAGGAAGGACTATGATCGAGCTCGAGTCTCTCAAGGGTCAGTCGGTTGGTGAGCTGGTAAAGCTTGCTCGCAAGCTGCAAGACGAACTGTTTCAATCGCGCTTTCAGCACGCGACGCAACAATTCAAGACGCCGCACAAGCTGCGTGAATTGCGCCGCGACATCGCCCGCGTGAAAACGCTTGCGACGCAAAAGCGTCACGAGGCGGCCAAAACCGCGCAGCCGGCTGCTAAAAAAGCCGCGCCAGCAGTGAAAGCCGCGCCAGTTGCCAAAGTCGCCAAGAGCGAAGCTGCCCCAAAAAAGGCAGCTAAGAAGAAGAAGGAAGCCTGATCATGGCAGACAAAACACCAGCAAAGAAGACTGAGCGTCATCGCAAGACCCGCATCGGCTTCGTCGTGTCCGACAAGATGGACAAGACGGTCGTCGTTGAAGTCACGCGCCGCATTCAGCACGCTGTCTACGGCAAGTTCGTCAAGAAGGCGACCCGTTACAAGGCGCACGACGAGAAGAACGAGTCCAAGACCGGCGACCAAGTGCTGATCGAAGAGACGCGTCCGACCAGCCGCCATAAACGTTGGCGCGTGAAGTCGACTCTGAAGAAAACGACGAACGTCTAAACACGTTAGGACTGAGGCAATTTTATGATTCAAATGCAAACCATCCTCGACGCCGCCGATAACTCGGGTGCGAAGAGCCTGATGTGCGTCAAAGTGCTGGGTGGCTCGCGCCGCCGTTACGCAAGCATCGGCGACATCATTGTGTGCTCCGTGCAAGAAGCACTGCCGGGCAGCAAAGTGAAAAAGGGCGAAGTCGTCAAATGCGTTGTTGTTCGCACGGCCAAAGAAATTGGTCGTCCAGACGGCAGCTACATTCGCTTCGACACGAACTCGGCTGTGCTCATCAATAAAGACGGCGAGCCAATTGGCACGCGTATCTTTGGGCCAGTCGCTCGTGAGCTGCGCGCGAAGAAGTTCATGAAGATCATCTCGCTCGCGCCGGAGGTTCTCTAATGTCAGCACGTATCAAGAAGGGTGACACGGTCGTCGTGATCGCCGGTAAAGAAAAAGGCAAACAAGGCAAAGTACTCGAAGTGGGCGCCGAGCGCGTGATGATCGAAGGCCTCGCCCCGATCAAACGTCACTTGAAGCCAGGCCGCAGCCAGCAAAATCCGCAAGGCGGCATTGTTGAGAAGAACGGCACGATTCACATCTCGAATGTGATGCCGGTCGACCCGAAGACCAAGAAGGGCACACGCGTCAAAGTGAAAGTGCTCGGCGATGGTAAGAAGGTTCGTATTGCGAAGAGCGGCGAACAACTGGTCTGATGCGGGCGCGCTCGGACAAGACGAGCGCAACGAGTGAAGGCAATTAGCGCGTCTTCGGACGCGCGGAAGAAGGAACGTAGACGATGGCAACGAGACTCAAGAAGCGTTACGACGAGACAATCGTCCCCGCGCTCATGAAAGAGTTCGGGTTCAAAAATAAGATGCAGGTTCCAGCGATTCAAAAGATCGTCTTGAACATCGGTCTTGGCGAAGCAGTGCAGAACGTCAAGTTGATCGATTCGGCGGTTGCAGAAATGGCAGCGATCACTGGCCAAAAGCCAATGGTGACCAAGGCCAAAAAAGCAATCGCGACCTTCAAACTGCGCAAAGGCATGCCGATCGGCGTGACCGTGACGTTGCGTAAAGATCGCATGTACGAGTTTCTCGATCGCTTGATCAACGTCGCGTTGCCGCGCGTTCGTGACTTCAAGGGTATTTCGCCAAAGGGCTTTGACGGCCGTGGCAATTACACCTTCGGCATCAAAGAGCAGATCATCTTCCCTGAGATCAACTACGACAAGGTCGACAAGATCAAGGGAATGAATATTTCGATCGTGATGGACGCGGACGCAGACGAGCATGGTCGCGCGCTTCTCAAACACTTCGGCATGCCGTTCCGTCAATAAGGGTATTTGACCTTAGGTCAATAAAGGTAATTGTAATGGCGAAACTATCAAAAGTAGTCAAAGACTCGCGCAAGCCGAAGTTCAGCGTGCGGCAGCATAACCGCTGCCAAATCTGCGGTCGTTCGGGTGCGTTTATTCGTAAGTTCAAAATGTGCCGTCTGTGCTTCCGTCAACGGGCTCTCCGTGGCGAAATCCCAGGTGTCATCAAGGCGTCGTGGTGAGGTGAAGCATGGCAACTACTGATCCCGTTGGTGATATGTTGACGCGCATCCGCAATGCTTCGAAGCAAGGGCACGAGTACGTGCACATGCCTTCGAGCAAGCTGAAGACAGCGATTGCGGCTGTGCTCAAAAGTGAAGGTTTCATCCGTGACTTCCGCGTGCAAACGCAGGGTGACTTTCCGATTCTCGATGTGCACTTGAAGTACGACGACAGCAAAAAGCCTGTCATCGAATCGATCAAGCGTTTGTCGAAGCCTGGTCTGCGCCGCTATACCGGCGTGGCCGACATTCCGAGGGTCCAAAGCGGCTTCGGTGTGGTTATTCTTTCAACCCCGCAAGGTGTGTTGTCCGACCGCGAAGCGCGCAAGCGTAAAGTGGGCGGCGAGCTCATCTGCAGCATCACCTAAGGAGACGAGCTATGTCACGTATCGGTAAGAAAGTGATCAAGCTCCCTGCTGGCGTCAAAGTCAGCACCAAGGACAACCACGTTCACGTGGAAGGTCCCAAGGGCAAGCTGGACGGTATCGTCCCTGCTGGCGTCGAAGTGAAAGTTGTTGGTCAGGAAGTGACGATGGTCCTCAAGTCTGAGGAACGCGCTGCTGGCGCGCTCCACGGCTTGGCCCGCTCGCTGCTCGCCAACATGGTCGAAGGCGTGACGAACACGTTTTCGAAGACCCTCGAGATCAACGGCGTCGGTTACCGCGCCGAGGTCAAAGGTCAGTCGCTCAATCTGACGCTCGGCTTCTCGCACCCAGTTGTGTTCGCCTTACCAAAGGGCATCACGGCTGAAGTGGACAAGCAGACCAAGATTGCGATCAAGGGCGTCGACAAGCAATTGGTTGGACAAGTGGCTGCGCAGATTCGTGCGATCAAGCCACCTGAGCCATACCAAGGCAAAGGCATCAAGTACTCGGACGAAGTCATTCGTCGCAAAGAAGGCAAGGCGGGCGCGAAGTAAGCGGCTCGTCAGCGCGTCGCTGCGCTGCTGGGGCGCTCCGTTCGCACTGGGTTTAGGGAGATTATTATGGCGTTTCAAAGAAAATCGTTGGACAAGAAGACCGTTCAACGCCTCAACAGAAAATCGCGCATTCGCAAGCGCGTGTTCGGCACTGCCGAGCGTCCGCGCTTGAGTGTGTTCAAGAGCGGCAAGCATACCTACGCGCAAGTGATCGACGACGTGTCGAAGAAGACGCTTGCGTCTGCTTCGACCGTAGCGAAGACGCTCAAGGGTCAAGTCAAAGAGCTCAAGCCGATCGATGCGGCGAAGCAAGTTGGCGAAGCCATCGCGGTGGCGTGCAAAGCAGCCAATATTTCGGCAGTTGCGTTCGATCGCAACGGCTACCCCTATCATGGCCGCGTCAAGGCATTGGCCGACGCAGCGCGTGAAAAAGGTCTTTCGTTCTAATAAGAACAACCGAACGCCACGGTCTCGCGACTGAGTGGTCGGTGATGAACATTTAGCTAGGAGTGACACGTGGCAGAGCGTGATAACAGAGGCGGCGGCCGTGATGAGCAGGACAGCGAGTTTGTTGATCGCGTAGTCCATTTGAACCGCGTTGCGAAGGTTGTGAAGGGCGGACGCCGCTTCAGCTTCTCAGCGTTGGTTGTTGTCGGAAACGGCGCTGGCAAGGTCGGTATCGGCCTTGGTAAAGCGAACGAAGTTCCAGAAGCGATCCGCAAGGGTGGCGAGCAAGCGAAGAAGAATGTCTTCGAAGTGCCGCTGGTCAACGGAACGATTCCACACGAAGTACTCGG
>JBIKMD010000194.1:0-6869 GCA_044359465.1 Myxococcota bacterium | reverse complement strand
GAACAGCGACTCAACGTACTGGCCCGCTACCTTCGCTGTCGCATCAGTCAAGGCCTGTGCCAGTGCGCGGCTGCGTGCGGCACCAACATCTCCTTTTTCGATGGTAGCGAGCCCAACGCCTTCTGCATCACCGGTCTTGGCGTGCGCTTGTGAAACAACGGCGAACGAGAGCAGCAGGACAGCAAACCTCATGCTCAAAGTTACCGCGCATGACGCGGCCCGCCCAGCCTTATTCGGCTTCATCACCAAAGGCTGCGGTGAGCGTCATCGGCTCGCGTAGCAAGTACTCACCCCGGCGAATGTAGAGGCGCCCCTTTTTTTGCAGCACCTTCATGGCACGTGACACGGTGCGTGGATTGAGACCGGTTGAGGCAGCGATGTCGTCTTGTGTAGTCCGTACTAAGTACAAATCCGCGGCGACCATTTTGCTCGCACGTTTGCTCAAGGTGATGAGGTAGCGCGCGACGCGAAAGAACGCGGGCTCTATGGTCAACCGTTCGTTGCTCAGCCCCATCGCGTGGCGTGCGGCGAGCGCCTCGGCCACGTTGAGCAGAAAACGCGGGTCGCTTGCGACCAAGTTGCGCGCGAGCTCCATAGGCAGCGCATACGCGCACACAGCACTCTCCGCGACGGCTGTTTCTTGCATGGCTTCGGATCCTCCAAGCAGCTCGCCAACGCCGAGTATGGAGAAGCCCTCGTACCAGGCACTTTCAACAGTCTCTCCCCGGCTGCTGCGGTGTAGCGTCTTCACAGTGCCGCTCACCACCAAATACACATGCGAGGCGGCCGTTTCGACGCGGTACAAGCTAGCGCTACGCGGAATGCGGCAGAGGTCTAGCGCCGACGCGATGGTGGCGAGTGAACGCGGGTTCACACCCAGAAGGATCGGGTGACTTTGTAGCTCGCTCGGGAGCGAGACCGGCGGCGCGTCTTTCACGAGCTCTATCTTTTTCTGACTGACCGCAATCTTTTGGACCACGTTGAACCTCCAGGGTACCTGAGAGATTCTCGCGGAGAACAGTTCAGCTATGCGCCCAGCTTTTTTGACGCTGATGGTCTGGAGTCTCACTAAGACAAAAGTCGCTTAGTTGCCCTTGGGGATGCAGCGGCCGCTAAACGGATCGCAGAAGAAGCCTTCTGGACAGGGACCGTCGCAAAGCAGACCTGGCTCGCAGGTTTCTGTCGTTGGCTCGAAGTGCGATCCTGGCGGGCAGCATTCGAGCGGCTGCGTGCGAAGGGTTGGATCCGTGCAGCATTGCAGCGTTGCAACGTTGTTCGCGCACAAACGTTGGCACGCACGGTTGCCATCACAGTAGTAGCCGGTTGGGCAATCAACACAAACACCGTTCGGGCATCCGCATTGCGGTGGTAGCTCACAAGAGGCTGTAGAACCCGGGTTGTCTGCGACGCAGCGGAACGAAGGCCTGCAATTGTCGCCAGTGCACGGAATCGGCGCGCAGGTCGTTCCAAAAGGACAATCGCCGCACCAGTCATCGAGCGGGAATGCGGAGTCATCTGGCCTGCGGCACTCAGCAGTGGGCAAACAACCACCGCCTACGCACGCTTTGAGGACGCAGACTTCACCGGCGTCACACTGCTTCTGGCTGCCGCAACAGTCTTGGTTTGGTTGGCCTGTGGCGGTGACGAGGCAACTCGTTCCGTCAGGGTTCGGAATGCCTTGGCGGCTCACGCAGACTTCGAGATCTTGCGCAGGGCACACGCCATCCGCCCCTTCGACACAGGGCACTGGAACACGCGTGCCTTCAGGACACGTCGTGCAGCCGTTCTTCGTGCAAGCGTCTCCTCCGCAGCCCGCACCGCACACATCTACGGAGTTACAGGTGTTGGTGGATGGGTCGCACACTTCGCACGGGTCACAGCCTTGCGGGCAGGGGCTCGCCTGTTGGCAGATGAAGGTCGGGTCGGGCGTGCAGCATTCCGGCGTGGTCGCGCTGCAAGTACAGATCGCGCAGACGTCGCCGAGTGGGCAATCTTCCCCGCATTGGCGCTGCCAGACGAGGTACGAAATGAACACTTTGGCGTCTTTGTCTTCGCTCACTGAATTGTAGGTGTCAGTGCGTGACTCGGCGAAGAAGCCGATCGAGCGGCTCGTCGTGTTGTAGTCGAAGCCTGCAATGCTCGATCGCCGAATCATGCGCAGGTTTCCGTCTTGGCCGAGCACGCCCACACGAATCGTTGACGCGATGGGATTGCCGCTCAAGCGGTAAGGAGAGCCAATGCCCTGAGCGTCGACGACGATTTGATCGAGGAACTCCGCATAACCCGTGGGCGTTTGTGCAAGGCAAATATCCGCCACGCGGCCACCACTCTGCAGCGCCACGTCGCGGTACGCTTGGCCATCGCCGCCGGCATAGGTTGAGCCGCAGGATCCCTGTGTGCCGCCGCCAAGGCCGGGACGGCGCGTGATCGCGTAGGTCAGACCAATGGGGAGCACGCGATCGCCAAAGCGCGTTTGTACCGTAGGCCGCGGGTAGCGTCTGATGTCCGAGGGATCCGTTAGCTGACCACCGGGTGGGCTGCACTTGCCTGCAAGGTAGTCGACGTATTGTTTCTCGCGCAGGTAACGCATGCACGGCAGGCAGTCGCCGCCGCACGAGGTGTCACACGTAGCGGGAACCGTGTCGCTGGCATTGAGCACGTCGCGCGCGCGGCTGTTCGCCTCTGATTGTTGATCGACAAGCGTGCTGTTGCTGTCTGGATTCTCGCTGGCGTCAATGTAGTGGAAACCATCGTAGCGATCCGAGCTGGTGGCGCAGAAGGTGCTGCCGCCGCAATCACCATCAACCGTGCTTGTCGCGAGCGTTGGCGCAATACAGTACGCACCGTTGGTCGAGTCTTTGACGATGGTTTTGGTCGACTCTTGGTATGAGCGGGCGCTTGGAATGCGAAGCTTCGCATCGCCTTGATCGACCATGCTGCCAAAACAAGTGTCCTGGCAGTAGGAGAGCGTGCAACCGGCGTCTCCGTTGTTCAAGCAGTCAGCCGCTGGGAGTTGGTTGCGGTCGCGTTCGGCCAAGAATGGACGGAAAGGACGCGCGGCGCTGTCGTTGTGGAACTTGGTGGCAAAGTCCTCTTCGTCCGACAGCAGCAAAGTGATCAGCGGCGCGTCAGGGCGGAGCGACGTGGGCGTGCTCGTTCGGCCCGAAGTCGTCGAACGCTGCACCGCGCGTTTGACCGCTTGCAGTAACATTTCTGCGCCTGAGTCCTGGAACGCACGCGGCGCAGGTAGCTCGAGCGAGGTGTTGACCTGGTTCTTGTAGCAGCGACGGTTCATCTGCACGATGAGCATGTCGGCGTTGCGCACGAGCAAGTTGGCGCCATCGAGTCGCGTGTTGGTTTGCGATTCGCCGGCAAATCCTGGTGGCCACAAGTTGCCACGTGCGCCCCAGAGCGGACGCGGAGTGAAGGTGTTTACGGAGTAGACGCCGGTGCTGGTGTTTCGCTCTAGCAGCCAATCACCGCACAAGTAGTCAGCAAGGTGGCGTGCGCCAATCGCAGGATCTGAGCCAATGAAGTCCTGAGTCGATGCAGCGTCGCCCGTTGAATAGAACGGGATGTAACTCCATGCTTGAGAGACTTGCTCTCCGAAACGCGGCACATCGAAGCAGCGCAGCGTGTCGTTCACTGTTGGGTCGAAGACAGGACCAAACGAAGCGTCGTCGCTCACGTTGAACGTGTTGCCGTAGTAGCCAGTAGGCGCAGAGCCCGTATCCGCAATCGAGCAGCATTGGGTGACGAAGTCGCCATCACTCGCAGCCGGGTTGTCACAGCAATAGGGTGATTTGAGCGGATCTTCCGGGTCGAAGGTGTCCGAGTACACGCAGCGCTGCGGCATGCCTGCGTCGTCAAACGCGGTCGTCTGGTAACCAAAGAACAACTCTGGTGGCGTCGTGGTTCCCGGCGCGAGCTTGGGATACCCGCCGCTCATGTTGTTCACATCAGAACCTGGTGCGAACAGATCTGCTAGCGCGAGCGGTGTGAGATCGACGCGTGGACCGTCGTCATCACCTTGGCCCATCGAGCTCGTCGTCATGCCGATACGCCAATCCATGTTCTCGGCATTCGCTTGAAGCTTGTAAGCGACGTCACGGACGGCGCGCTGAATAGCGAGGATGAACTCTTGCATCGAACCCGAGTCGTCTATGCCGAGCAAGAAGTCTGCTTTCGCTTTTTTCGGATCGAACGCATCACAGCTATTGGTGATCTGTGCTTGATAGCGAGAAAGCGAAGAGCCGCCGGTCAGATCCGTGATCGGCGTGAGTGATTGCTCCACGCTCTTTTTACATGCGATGCGCGCAGCACCAGTGAGCCCCGAGCAATCGGTGGCTTGAGCCGCAGTCGCAAGCACAGCGCCGTACTGCGCAATGCGGGCAATGGCCGCGCCATCACGCCGCGACACGAGGCGTCGATAGAACTGGAGGCGAAGTTCGGCGGAGGCACCATCGCGAGATGCGGTCGAAGGAACTGTTCGCGCAATGACCGCCCCACCGAGCAATGCGCTCGTGGCAATACGTTCTATTTCTGCCGTATCTACGGTGCCTGATTCGCGGCGCAAGACGTAGATGTCCGTTGCCGTTTGAATGCTCGAGCCAGTTGGGCGGTAACCCGTCTCGTCGTCATGTGCGAGGGTGACTCCGCCGGCCGTGCGCTGAATCGAGTAGCCGACAGCCGAGAGTCGAGCGCTAATGCGCGTGGCAGCACGTTCGGCCACATCGGTGGGCGACAGCGCAGCAGACCACACCAGGTAATTTTGTGCAGGGGGGCAGCTCGCCGTCACGGGCGGCGGCAAAATGGTGTCGACGAGTGGAGGACTGTCGAGAATCTCGCTGCAAGCGCCACCCGTTTTGAGCGTGGCCAAGCGAACGATGCTGCCGTAGATGCCACCAATTGGCTCTGGTGTGGCCATGCCGAGCGCGTCGAGACTCTGGAATGCATGGCCCACTGCCGCGCCTTGTACGGTGATGACCTCGTCGCTGAACAACGCATCAGGAACGCCGCCGATAGCGCCTTTTTTCGCAGGGAGCGCCAGCGCATAGTCGTTTTCGAGCGAGCGGAGCAATGTCACCGGGCGTACGTTGCCATTCGCGCAGATCAACGCTTGCGCTGATTTGCGCGCAATCTGGCATGGCGAATCGTCACTACAAGAGCAGGCGTCAGTGTCGCCGCTGCCGGTCACGCAGGTGCCGCCGCCGCAGGTGTTGAACGTGTTGTTGCAGGTGTTCGCGTTCATCGGATCGCGGCACGAGCAGCCTTTGAGATCCAGACCAGGGGTGGTGCAGCTCGACAGTGTGCAGGCGTTGTCGCCATACGCTGGGGGCTGAGGAGCGTCCGCCGTGCAGGGGTTGCTTTCGCCCGGATCGACGCAGCCGTTTTTGTTTTCGTCTTCGCCTGTTGGTGTGCCGTTCAGCGATTCGAAACCATCCGCTTCACCGTCACCATCTGTATCGCGGATGAGTGGATCCGGGCAGGTGGCCGACACATAAGGCTGCGCGCCACCCGTGCAGGCGATCTTCACGCAGTCGGTTCCGTTGAAGATAAGCCGCTCCGAGCTTTCAACACCGTCCGGCAAGCCGTCGCGATCAGTGTCCGCGACGAAGGGATTTGTACCAACGGTCAGCTCGAACGAGTCGACGAGACAGTCGTTATCGGCGTCAGCACGGCGAGGATCCGTTTCGTCGACATCGACCAGCGTGTTGGCATTCGCGTCTTCGAAGCCGTCTGCCAGATTATCGCCGTCGGAGTCTTTCAGATAAGTGCAGGATTCATCGGACGCGCGCGGAATCGAGCGCGCTTTTGGTTTTTGGCACACACCGTCGCCGTTGCGATCTTCGACGCCGTCGCCAAGCCCATCGCTGTCTGTATCGGTTACGCGTGGGTCGGCTTCGTTCGCATCAGCGAGGCCGTTGTGCCAGTGGGTACAATCACAAGGACTGTCGCCGGACGTTGGAGCCCCGCTACAGCTTTGCGTCCCGCCCATCTCAATGGTGGTGCAGCCGCCAGAGTCTTCGAGACCATCGGCAAGGCCGTCGCGGTCTGTGTCGAGCACAGCCGGATTGGTTTCGAGCAGCGAATCCCACAAGCCGTCTTTGTTGATGTCTTCGGCACCGTCGGAGAGACCGTCGCGGTCACTGTCCAACAAGCGTGGGTCGCTCTCGCCGGTGGAAACCGTGCCATCACCATTCGGATCTTCGAGGCCGTCAAGGATACCATCGCCGTCGGAATCGGCATTCCATGGGCAGGTTTGATCGTCCAAGGGATCTGTTTGGCTGCGCCCACGAAAGCCGTTCGGTCCGGCACAATCAGGCGTTTGCGCAAACGCACCAGAGAGAAAGTCGTAGTTGGGGTTGTCCACGTCGTAGAAAGTTTTGAGCTCGATGGTATCGGTGAGCCCATCACCGTCGGTATCAAGCGTGCGCGGATTGGTTTCGCACGCCGGCTGCGTTGGCGCGCTTATCGTGCCGCAATCGACTACACCGTTTTGGTTTCGATCTTCGACGCCATCAGGAATGCCGTCGCGATCGGAGTCCGCGTGACGCCCGTCGCTTTCACCCAAGTCTACAAGTCCGTTTTGGTTCGTGTCTTCTAGTCCATCGCGCAGACCGTCGCCGTCCGAGTCCGCGTTTCGCGGGTCGAGCTCCGGCGGAAAGGTGTCCACGACGCCATTGCGATTGCGATCCTCGCAACCGTCGAGCACGCCGTCATTGTCTGTGTCTGGATCGTTCAGATCGCTAAAGTCGCCCGCCGGATCGAAGACGCTGTTTTTGTTGGTGTCCTCAGTCTCGTTGAAAAGACAGTCTCCATCTGTGTCCACTGTCAGCACGTCGCAGATGCACGGATTTGCCCCGCGA
>JBIKMD010000192.1:0-6884 GCA_044359465.1 Myxococcota bacterium | reverse complement strand
GACCCGAATTCCGCCGCTGCCCCAGCCTTGGTCTAGATTCAGGTAGGCATTGCCAAGCGGCAGCAGCTCGAGTGGTCCTTTGCTGCTGGTGGGCGCACCGGTTGCCACGCCACCATCGAGCGCGAAGGTGAGGCGCGTCCCCTCGCGACGCGGTTTTTTTCGCTGCACAGAAATGACGCCAAGCAGTGCGTTCGGACCATAGAGCGTTGACGCAGGGCCGTTCACCAGTTCTACGCGCTCGATGTCGCGCAATGAGAGCAATTTGCGATCGAAGAATGCGCCGGAGGCGTCGGAGGTCATGCTGCGTCCGTCGACCACGACAAGGGTGCTGAAATCCGGCATGCTCGTTACCAGGCGCATGTTGGCTTCTGCATGGTTGAGGCTGAACTCGCGCGGCACCATGCCCGGCAAGGTGCGCAGCATGTCGTAGAGATCCAGACCGGGCGCGGTGGTGAGCGTCGATTGATCGAGAATCCAATTGGAGCCAGGTGCCTCGCGCAAGGCGACGGCGCGGCCGCTGGCGCTGCTGATTTTGTCCAAACGTTCTTGTTCTTCGAAGATCCCGAACAGATCGTCGAGCGCGTTTTCTTCGGTTGATGTCGCCGCAAACAGCGCGAACAGGAGCGCAAGTACCACTGGCGCAAGCGTGCCGCATCTACACGCTCATGCCAGTATTAGGGCGTGTGACTCAGCTCGGCTTGATTTCGTCTTCTGCGTAGCTGCCATACTGACGGTAGTAGGCATAGTAGTAGCCATAAGCGCGATTCTGCAGGTCTACATCGTTCAAGATCGCACCGAGTACGGGTGCGTTGGCGCCGCGCATTTGTGCGATGGCCTGTTTGACGAGGTCGCGTGAGGTGGCGCCCGCTTTCACTACAAACACCACGCCATCCACCAATGCCGAGAGTACGGGTGCATCGGTTACCGCGACAATCGGCGGCGAATCGAAGATCACGCGGTCGTAGCGATCGGACAATTCTTTGACCAAAGCGGCAAACGCAGCTGTATGGAGCAGCTCCGCCGGCGCCGGCGGCAATGGCCCGCAAGGCAGCACATCCAGGCCCGGCACCACGGTGCGTTTGAGCACGTCGCTGAGCGGCCGTTCGCCGAGCAAATAACTCGACATGCCGATCTCACTCCCGACGCCAAACACACGGTGCAAGCGCGGCCGACGCATGTCCGTGTCGACGAGCAGCGTCTTGTGACCCGAGAGCGCCATAGTTGTAGCGAGTGTGACGGCGGTCGACGTTTTCCCTTCTTCTGGTTTGGCGCTCACGATCAGCATGCGCTTGATTGGTTTGTCTGCGCCCATGAAGGTGATGTTGGTGCGAATCGAACGGGCGCATTCAGCGAGCTGCGAGCGTTGGTGTTCGAACATGTACAGGTCGCGGTCGCGCTCGCTCAGCGCGTCTTTCCTGGGCTTGGCCGTTGCGGCGGTAGGAATGATGCCGAGGAAGGTGAGTCCGAGCACGCGTTCGACGTCATCTTGGGTCTTCACCGAGCTGTCGATGTAGTTGAGCAAAAACGCGAGCGCGAGCCCCAGCAGCAAGCCGGCGAGCGCGCTCAGGGCCACGTTGTTGCGCGTGCGCGGATAGAAGGGCGCGCCTGGCACCTCGGCTTTGTCGACAATGCGAACGTTGTCGTTTTTGACGTCCTTCGTCAGGTCGGTCTCACGCATGCCTTGCGTGACTTTGCCGTAGAGTCCGAGGACCTGTGCAATGGCCTCTTTGTGTTTGGTCTCAGACGGCAGAAGCTCGTTGAGGCGCGCTGATTCGGCGAGCGCACGTTGCAGCTCGGTCGCGTTCTGTTTTTCGAGCTCGACCGCAATGCGATGTTCGGCCTCAATCCCCGCGATGATCTTGTCAATCTCTGCGTGGAGCCGCACGTGGAGCGCGTTCTTTTGTTTTAGGGTCTCGTCGTATTGCGGATACTTGTCGCCGTAACGGACGCCGAGCTGCACGAGCTTGGTTTCGAGCTCGAGGCGCGCGCGTGAGAGGTTCGCGACTTCCGCATTGTTCATCACGTCCGGGAGCGCTTCTCTCGCTTTTTCATCACCCTTGGCGCGGTTGATCTCGCCGAGTCGGGCTTCAATGGCGATGCGATCGTCCTTGAGCTTCTCGATTCGTCGCGACCGCTCTTCGATGGTGGTCTTCACCCGCTTGATGCTGTCATCCAAGCTCTCAGCGAGCGCGTTGTTCTTTTTTCGAAAAGTGTAGAGATTGCCTTCTACTTCTTCGAGACGCTGTTTTGCTTCGGCCAAGTTCTCGGTGACGTTTTTGCTGCCTTCTGTACGCCGGCGCATGTTGTACTGCCGGTAGGCGTTGGCGTGTGCATTCGCGAGCTCAGCGGCACGGAGCGCATTGGTATCGCGGTACTCAATGAGCACCATGTGCGATCCTTTGACGGGCGTGATCACCTGCCGCGCAAGCACACCATCTGCGGCTTTGGCGCCGAAGGCTGGATCTTTGTCGAGGCCGAGTTGGTCGACGACAATCTCTGCGACCGCGCGGCTCGCGAGGATCTTGTATTCCGTTTCGTAGAAATCACTGTTGGTCCAAAACGAACCTGCGCCCATGGGCGTGACTTCTTCTACGCCGGCGAGCACGCGAGGTGCGCTCGGATCGATGACAATGGAACAGGCGGCTGCGTAGACCGGCGTCTGCCGCAAGTTGTGAGCGGCGGTGGCGCTCACAACTGCGAGCGTGACGAGCAAGATCACCCACTTGCGTTTGCGGACGACTTCCCATGCCTGGCGAACATCGACGTTCAGTGCCGCGTCGTCTTTAGGTGGTGGCGCGGTCTGCATCAAAAGATAGACTCCGGCACGAGCACAATGTCTCCCGGCGCGAGCTGAAAGTTGCGTTCGCGGCCTTTGCCAATGTCATCGACCCGCACGTTGATGCGGGTCTCTTTTTGATCGACCACACGCGTGACGTTGGTGTCGTTGGGCGACGCCACGCGAGTGAAGCCGCCGGCCTGCGCAATGGCACTCACGATGTTCATGTCCTCCACAAACGGATATTCGCCGGGTTTTGCGACCGCGCCGAGCACCGAGATCCTCTTGCTATTGTACTCTTTGATCGTGAGCGTGACTTGCGGATTCTTGATGTAACCATCACGCAAGCTACGTGTAAGGAGATCTGCCACCTCGGAAGGCGTGAGGCCTGCTACGGGTAAGCGGCCAAGGAGCGGAAACGAGATCGAGCCGTCGCTTTGCACCCTGTAGCTGCCGGTGAGGTCTGGCTCCTGGTAGACGCGCACTTCGAACACGTCATTGGCGCCCAAAGTACCGGTTTTTGCAGGCTGCGAGGTGGGCGCCGTGACCGCCGGTGGTGGCGCGGAATGGCAAGCGACGAGGGTCAAGAGGAGCAGGGCGCGCATAGCAAGAGAGAGCCTATGCGCACATGCGCCCAGAGGCTAGGTCTTACCAACCGAAGGTCGCATCAATCCCTGCGACGTGTCTTTGGTAAGCGGCGGGCGTGCCATTTGGTGAGGTGAAGGTCGTGATGCGAATCTCGGGAATGTAATACACACCGCCCGCGAACCACGCTTTGCCTTGGACGCTAAAGCGCGCTTCGCCCGTGATGACATGATCAGAGCGCGCCGTGACGCCAGCGATCGCGGGCGTACCAAAATTTTGAAACATGTACTGCGCCTTCAGATCCAGAATGAAACGCCCTGCGATTAACTGACGAAACTCGAGGAACGGACGGTCGATGCTCACGAAGCCAAAGATCGCTGTAGGCGCAAAGTCACGCGAGTAGCCACCGATGAGCGTGGTTGTCTCGAAGGGCCTGAAGGTGACTTGCGCCAGCGCGATCGCACTATTGAAGTTCTGCAGCGGGGTAGGCGCACCGGCCAGTACCAAGAAGGTATTGCCGTAACCCACCTTGCCGAGCACGGTGAGCTTGGGCGTGACTTGTCCCATGATGCCGGCCGAGATTCGCAGGCCGTTGATGTTCGGATTTGGCGTCAGCGAAGGGAAGGGATACATAGTGAACGCGCCCTGCGCCTCACCAATGAACGCTGTCTTCGGGAAGAAACGCCAAGTGGCGTTGAGCGTGGCTAAGTGCGTGAGGAACGAGAGTGAGGCTGGGTCTTCCACCGAAAACTGGTTGAAGTCGTAGAGCACGAAGTCCAGGCCGTAACTGACGCGGAACTCGAGCGCGCGGCCTCCAGCGGGCCGAATGTCAGTTCCGATTTGCGCAAAATTGCGAATCCAACGCAGGCGCTCGGTGAGTGAGATATTGGCAGCCGTGTCCGTGCGATTGAAGGTGTCATTGAAGAAGAAGGTGATGCGGCCATCGCGGTTGGCAATCAGACCAAAGTCGAGCTGTCCTTGCGGCGCAGAGAGTTTGCGTGTGGCTGGGTTCGTCACGCCTAGGTACTGCGTGTAATCGAACGACAGTGAGAGCCTGAGCTCTAAGCGATCCGAAGGGCGCGCCAGGTTGCCGCCTACGCGAAAGCGCAGCAGCAGGTCGCCGGCCGGTTGCTGGTTGAGCAGCATGGGATTCGAATCGAAGCGAACATCGACGTTGCCATACACGTGGGCAATCGTGTTTTCGCCGAGCTTAAACCCACTGGCCTGCGTTTGTGTGGCAATGCCTAAGGGCGTCTGCGCTTGCGCCGCGGACGCGATTGTCATGGCCAGCAGCAGTGTCGCGCACAGCGACGCAACACGCGTCATTACTGATACGGGCTGACCTGGACGGGCCGCGGCAAGAAGGGAACGACGTAAATGAGAATGGTGGGGTCGTCCGAGTCGCCCTCGTTGGTGGCAATGACGATGGTGTCGCCAGCGTAGACGGCAAGCTCACCAATGCAGGTGTTCGAGTCTGCTTGGAGCTGCGTTACCTTTTGGCCGGCGAGCGAAATCTTGTCGAAGGCGTGCGCCGCCACTTCTTCGTCTTTGCGTTTGAGCGCGTCTGTGAGCTCCGCTTCCGATGTTTCAGCGACTGCGACCAGACCCGTTGCTTGGCTCTGTTTTTCAGCGACGCATGACAGCTTGACGGCGTCTTTTGCAGCGCGTGATTCCTTACTGGCATCCCCTAGTTTTTTGAGCGATGCCCGCATTTTTTCGATGATTTCTTTGGCGGCTTTCGCTTTTTGGCCGTCAGGTACCGCTGCTGCCACAGGTGGCGGCTCGGCTCCAAGGAAGGCTAAAAACAGCAAGGGCAGCATCAGGGCCAGACTGTATCACGATGATGGTGCGAAGATGAACGGGTAAGACACTGTGACCGATCCACCCTCAGGTTTGGGGAAGCGGAAGCGTTCGAAACGCGACACCACACAGGCCCCTACCGATTTGTCCGACACGGTGTTTTCTTCGAGTGCCGCATTGGTCACCTTGCCCTCTTCATCAATGGTGAACCTGACGACGATCTTACCGGCGAGCTGTGGATTCCGCTTGAGCTCACGCTCGTAGCACTCCTTGATCGAAGAGATGCGACCTTTGACCACCCGGGCGATGTCTGCGCCTTCGAGCGAGCCATCCACCTCAGGGGCTTCGGTTTTGATCTCTGCGGTGACCTTGGTTTCCGCTTTTTCCACTAAGCCCACTTTGCCGGCGCCACTCGTTGCCAGTGAGCCGATGGAGGCCGACGACCCGCTGCCGCCAGTGCCGCGGCTCGTGCTGTTGGTGCCATTGGCCACCTCGACGCCGCCAATGCCTGAGAACACGCTGTCGATGTCGCCGTTGATGGCTTTGCCTTCAGAAAACACGTCGGCGATTGCGCCCTTGCCCGCGCCTTTTGCGCCTAGGATGGCGAGCACGCCCTTGTTGGCGACCTTCTGTTGCACTTCTTTTCTGCGCTCGGCTGTAGGAGGGGGCTTGTCCTCTTCCTCCTCCACCGGTTTGTCTTTTTTCTTGTCTTCTTTTTTCTCTTCTTTGGGCGTGTCGACCTTCGCGACTTCCGGTTTCTTCTCTTCCATCTTCGGCATGATCATTTTGGCGAAACGATCATCGAGCTGTTCGAAGGTGATTTCTTCAGGCACCGGCACGGAGCTCAGGTAAACCAGGAAAAGCGAGAAGCAGAGGCTCGTGACTGCGATGGCTGTATTGAACGTCCAATCGAGCCCACCAATGAGATTCGAACGTACATTCAGCGGTAGCACCAGCTTGGGGAGCGCTGGTGGGGCTTCGGCGAAATTGAACACGACGCAGACGTCGCCGAGCACGATTTTGCCGCGCGCCTTGTCGATGAGCGGCAGGTAGTAGCGATCGCCTTTTTTTCGAGCGACCCCTTTGGAACGGAGCGTCGCCAGGTCTACGTCGGTGTTATCAACGCTGACCCGTCCACTCATCTGTTCGGTGAAGGCAAGCTGGTATTTGCTCCCAGCTTGTTCAAAGAGCTTAAAGCCGTTTTCGACCTGCGCGCTCTCGGGCACGATGAGCGTGACAGACTTACCCGTACCTACAGTGACGGGTGCTTGCTCGGTGAGAATGGTCTCGTGGATGAAGCGGCCGCCGTGAATGACGCCCAGGTGCAAGTGCTTTTGCTGTGCTGCGGCGCGGGCTTGGTTCATGAGAGCTGTAACTCGGGTCAGGCAAACATGGTTTCAGATCATTCGTTCTTGAGTACAGCAAACTTGAACTGACCAAACTCGACTTGTCCAGCAGTAAACAACACGTCTGTCAGCGTCTCGAATTTGGTGTCTTTGTCCGCCACAATCAGCAGCAGACCTTCAAACTTCACCTTCGAGTTGAATCGCGAAATCATTTTGTGGTGTTCGGCTTCTTTTTTGAGCGCTTCTGCAACACGCGCGATCATGAAACCTTGTTTTTCACTCGGGTCGACGCGGCCATCGTCCATGATACGAACGACGGCTTGGCTGTTCACCAGCACGCCCTTCTTGCTGATGACGAGCGGCACGGCTTCCACGAC
>JBIKMD010000191.1:0-6908 GCA_044359465.1 Myxococcota bacterium | reverse complement strand
TGTCGATGACCGCGCGCTCAGTGATGGCAGCGATGACGCGGGCGCGGCCGCCACATCGCTCGCAGTGCAAAATGTCGACCGCGAACGTACGCTTGAGCAGCAGTTTTTCTTGGAGATCGTCTTTACCTTGTTGGGTTGGATGGTCGTCGCCTATTTCTCGCGGCTGCGTGAATTTCGCGCCGATGCAGGGGGCGCGAAACTGGGCGGGCGCGAGAACATGGTTGCAGCCTTGCGCCGCTTGCAAGCCACCCACGAAGTTGTCGATCCACACACGGCGGCACCCGCTTTTGCCACGATGAAAATTTCGGGTCATGGCCGCGGCCTTGCGCGTTTCTTCTCGACCCATCCTTCGCTCGACACCCGCATCCAACGGTTGCTCGACGACGGCCGCCCAATTCGTTAGCGGCTGAGCGCGCCGCGGGTGATGCCGTCGCTCAATGCCAATAACATTGCCAACGAAGATGATGGGCGGAGCTGACGTTTACCAATTTTGGCTCTGACCAGCCGTGCCGCATCGCTCACAGCGCGTAGCTCAGTCGGGGCAGGTTTCGCACTTTTTCCCGCGTCACCCAATAACTCTGTCAACGCTGCACAGAGCGAGTTGATTTCCTGCACCAGCGCGTCGTCCAAATCTGCCGTCCACCAGCCGACCTCATTGACCAGCTCCCAGGCACTTGCAGCCACGTGAAAAGTCGCGGGGACTTCAGCAGGCTGGCCTGGTGGTTGCCCGACACTCAGAAACGATTGCGGCGCCGTGGATCGTTGTGCTGCGTTGCGAGAGCTTTCAGCGATCCATTTTTCATAGTTCGGCGTCTGTTGTTCGCGCCACTTCCGAGCGCGTTCGACAAGCTCCGCGCTTTTCTGCTTTGCGTGCAGTGCCAGCGCCTCTGGATCGTCAGCCAGGTGCAACAAGCCCAAACGTTCAAGTCGCTCATCTGTCGACATCAGCGTCTCCCCTCGGCAGCAGTCGCCAGCGACACGCGAACGGGTCCCAGCACCAAGACATCCCCGAGCTTGAGCTGGGCGCCTTCAAGCGCCGCTTTGTCATTCAATTTCGCATCATGACCGAATAACTGTACAACGACGTGCTTACCATCGTCGGCCAAACTCAGCGACGCATGGCGACGCGCGAGCTCTGCCGACGGAAGCGTAAACCGAATCGTCGCATCGGCTGCTGACCCGATCGTCACACGTTCGCCAGCCGCCAGCGGCACACTTTGCGCGGGGGCGCCACCGAGCGTTGCCCGCACCATAAGCCCCACGCCTTCGTCACCGAGTTTGGCGACAAGCGCGCGCATGTCAGCTTTCAGCTCGGCGAGTGAAACCGCGTCGAGGCTCTCGAGCTCTGCCGGCAACAACAGTACAGCATTGGCTGCGCGGCCCACGGCATCGCGACTTTGCTTATCAATTCCCGCCAGCACTTCTCGGTCGAGCGTCACAAAAGCCTGCAACAGCTCTCCTAAAAACAGGTGACCAGCCAGTGGATTGTCCTGCAGGAAGCGAACCGCGTGCGGAGCCAGCGCTGCAAGATGGATCTGTTGGCGCACAGCGCGGCAGATGTCTTCCACCGACAAGTGAGCGAGGTGCGTGGTTCGCACTTTGCGATACCAAACTTCAAGCTCACTCTGCCCCATGGGCGGCTTCCATTCTTTCGCCGCATCAAGCCGCGCGAATGTGAGGCCGGCCTCATGGCCCCCGTGGCCTCTGGGTCCGCCCTTTAGGCTTGATCCTGCACCACCCTTCGGTGGCTGCAGTTTTCCGCTGTTGTCGCTCATCGTTGTTCCGCCTTTTTCATGGTCATCGTCTCAACGCCTGCGTGGTTGCGGTCACAATGTTATCAGCGCGCTGTATCAGCACACGCAAGTAGGCGAGCTCTGCCGCTGTCGCTGTTGGGTCACGCGTGATTCCGGCTTCCAGCCCGCGCAAGCTGCGCGCCAAGCGAGTTGCCGCCGTCCGCGTCGATTCCATTTCCAATCGGTGATTGAAGACGGTGCCGTCAGGCCGCGGGATCTGCACCCCACTTTGTTCGAGGCGAACGGCGCTGAAATCGCCATCTTGGAGGTGCCGATTGAGATTGTTCAGTCCAGTCCGATGCGTCTCAAGGCCTTGCGCCCAACGCCCTTGCGCCGGAGGAGGAGGCGGCAAGGTGGCGCGAAGGGCACCTAGGTCAATCGCCGAGCCGTTGGTCGGCTCCATCATCGTCCCGAGCCGCGTGCTCGCTTCATCGAAGCGTTCAGCGATGACGGGTCGCAACGTTCCGTCGGGCTGAAACTCTTCAACACGCCAAGTCCAGCCGCTTCCGTCGGCGGCGTTTTCCACAAATGCGATGCGTTGGCGGCCGCGCTCGGTATCCCGAACCAAAACGACCCGCGTCCCCGGAGGTTGGTCGTCGAGTGCGCGAAGCAGCGTGGACGTCTGCGCGTCTGTGAGCATGGGACGTGCTGGGCCGCCGTTTTCGAGCTCAAAGCGGAAAAGGTTCAAAGGCAGAGCACGTTGCATCTCGCCGAGCCCACCGAGGCGCAACGATTGTGTCTCTTGCAGCAGGTCAATGCGATGGGCGTGCGGGTGGGTGAGCGGCAACATGCCACCGGCGTCGATAATACCAATTCGGCCGTTGGCGGAAACGAGGTATTGGAAATCGCCGATCCCATACCCTGCATCGTTGATCCGACGAATTGCGGCAGCCAGTTGGCGCACGGTCGAGTCACTCGCGCGCACGCCCATTGCAGGAAACAAGCCTTCAACGCGGTCCATGACCATGGCCACGCGTCCATCAGGCAAGGTCAGCATCCCGTGAACTTCGGGACCGACGCCAAGCGCGTGAAGGGTTCGTGCTCCTGAAATCTCGTTGTTGATGTAGGCGCGACGCTCGGCATCGGTCGAGTTGAAAACCTTCACGACGACATCGCGCTGCTCACCATTCACGCTGATGCGCGAAGACACAACCTGGGCGCTCGAGCCCTCCATCATATCTGCGAGGTGCGGCGGTATCACGCTCTCGCCGAGAGGGACCTCCGCTGGATTCAACACCGGCACACCCGTTGCCGGGTCAGTCGGCACCAACGGGGTTCGTGGTCCAGCCAAGGGCTCTGTGGCCAGCGCCTCAAGCGCCGCCATGCGTTCACCCAGAGGAAGGCGACGCAACTCACGCACCGCCGCCGGGCTCATCGCATCGGCGTTCGCTGAGAGCCATGCGCTCGACCGTGGATCAGACATGAGCCGCACAACACCCTCTTCACCAAGCGTCTCGCTTAACCGTACAAGCAATAGCGAACCCGCTTCGCCGTTGTCCCTCGCAAACGCCAGCATGCGATCGCGGGCGCTCGTGGCGTCGGCAAGACCGAAGGTGTCAGAGCGCGACAGAAGCGTCGTTAAGACTTCGCGCACGTGTGTCGGCTGGCCGCTCAGCGCAGCGGTCGTCGCTGGCGGCGGGGCGTCAGAAGGCGCTCTCGGTGCCAAAGGTTCAGGCGGAGCGATGCCACGCTCGGAGTAAATGCGCTGAACGATTGGCAGCTCGCGCACATAGTTCCAGTTGAGTTGATAGGCCGAGGATCTGCTGCCACCGTATTCTGCCGGAATTTGCAGGCCGTACTCAAACAGCGGCGCCGTGATACCGGTGTCGTCCACGTATTCGAGACGATTGCCGAATGACGACAGACCACCGTCCGCTGGCTCAACACCGATGACACTGATTCGGCCGGCAGAGTCTTCCGCCAACAAGTAGCGCAGCGTTCCGTCACGCGACAGATACACCTGACCGGTCAACTGACCATCGCCGGTGATGCGCTGCAATGCCGGCATCTGAATCGGAAAGGTCTCGCTCGGTGGCTGGGAAAAATCTGGCAACGACGCATCAGGAGGCAAACGCACCGTGCTCGGCACTGGCACCACCACGGCACCACCAGGCGTCGCAAGTGATCTATCGGCGGAACCAAGGGTACGCGCCGTGCGCCCCTCGGCGTATTCCGTCGTGTAGTAGTGAACACCTTCGGTGACAAACGTACGCCCGTCGGTCGGCGCAAAGTGGTCTTGGGTGACCAATCGCATGGCGACCATTGCCTGGGCTGGGCCATTTTCAGCAGGGGCTCTGGTGGCAGGATCCTGCACCGGCACCAGCTCACCGGCGGCCAAACGGTGAAAGGCGGCACTCGCCTCAATCGGCATCATCGTGTCGCTCTCGGACAACCCCTTGGCGATGTGGCCGTCGAAGCTGCGAACGCCATCGGTCACCCGCCACACGGCCTGCGAGTTGCTACGATAGAGGAGCCGCGGAATCACTTGGCCGTTGTGTTCCACGTAGGCGATCATCGCTTGCCGTCCGCCCGCAAACGCGAAGGGCTCTGACACCGCCATTTGTGTGTCGGCGATAACGAGCGAATAACGTGGTTCGAGTCCCATCGCGCGCAGCGTGTCTAACACCGGAGGGTCGCGCGTAAACGGAACGGTGCGTGCAAGGAGCAATTCCGAATCGACGCCGCTCAAGGCTCTAAAGCCCAGAGTTCCCGCCGGATCGATACGCGCCGCTTGTTCGCTGATCAGTGTACGGGCGCGGGCGCGCCACCCCGCACCGTCTAAACCTCCCGAGGCAATGCCCGCCAAAACCGTGTCGAGCGTACCACCTCGATTGGCTTCAGCACGTACCAACGCCGCGAGGAGTGCAGGCGAATCGGAGTGAAGTTCAGTGATGATTCGCGCCGTGTCCGGACCGTGCGTGCGAGCCACTGCCTCCATGTCGAGCGGCGGAGGGCTCATTCGCAATGGTTCGACGGGTGGCCTTGGCGCCAACTGCTCTGCGTCGAGAGGCAATCCCGCATTCTTTTTGCGTAACTCGATGAGCGTCCCGACAGTTTCGATCGTCGAGCCGGCAAAGTCGCGCGAGTGGCCGGTCGCAAGCATCGCGTCGGGGGTCGACAAAGCGCCAAAGCCGATGATCACGCCAGTCCCCGCATGGCCAGTCGGCTTCGTGTGCGGGATATCCGCCACGCGATGCACTGTTCCATCCGCGTCCCGATAGGTAGCAGAATCAATCTGGTCGCTCACTCGGCGCTCAGCGCGGGTCAGCGTTTCCGTCAGCAGCGTTCGCCATTGCTCACGGGTGATGATGCGACCGCTTGCATCACGCGTCGGGTTCGGCGTGACGATGACGAACGAAAGTTCATCGCCGCCATGGCGATGGGCAACAACGTCGACACCAAGTGCGCGCAGGTCGGCTTCAATACTTCGCGACATGCCGGAAAAGATTGCGTTTGCACCGTCATTGCCGAGTGCACGGTTGAGGCCACCCAAATTGCGAATGTCCACTTCAACGTAAAACGCTTCATCGCCGGTGCGTGCCGAGTGTTCGATGGCCAGCGCCGCGTTGTCGACGCGTGTTGCCGGCCCCTCAAAACCAGTCAGAGCGTCAACAGGTGGGCGTCCATGGGCTTCGAACAACGCACCCGCCCGTTCGGCCGTCATGCCGCGCACGAGCATCGTATTCACAAACTGCTGGCGGCGCGCTTCGGTCACATCGCTAAACCGTGGCCGTCCGGAACGCTCCATCACTGAGAGTAGAGGTGCATCGACGGGACGCACAGCGGGTAAGGTCAGCGCTGGAGGTGTCTCCGGTCCAGTGCGTGTTTCAAACGGCGCACTGACATCGCGCCACACTGTGGCGCCAGTCGAGTCTGGGCGGATCTCAGCCGACTCGAAGCGAAAACCAGGTCCCACCACCGAGGCATCACGCGGATGCGGGGCAGTCGAGACTGCCGCCATTTCACCTTTAACAGTGCGCAACTGCTGGGTCTGCGCCCAGGTGTTCAGCTCGGTTTGTGCATCACTCAGCGCTTGCCGCACACGCACCGGATCCGCATCGCCAACGAGCGTCATCGAGAAACGCGGCCCGCTGTTGCGAAACATGGAGACATCGACACCCTGCGCCTGCAGATACCGAACGATTGTCTGCATTTGATGCGACATCACCTGATTGGCGCCTTCAGCGCCAAACATCGCATTCAAGCCGCCTAGATTCTGAAGTTCAAGCTCAACGGCCACCCCGCGCATATCCGGATGATCGCGCAAAAACGCTGCTATAGCGTCGACCTCACCCACCCGCTCCGAACCCGGCCGACCTCCCGTCGTTGGATCCAAAAACTGGCCGTGGAGTTCGTCAAACAACGCCTGCGCTTCGCGGCGTGTGTAGCCTAAGCCTGCGAGCTCCGTTTCAAAGTCGAGTCGCGCCCGGCCTTCAACGCTGATGAAACCGGTGTTGGATGTATAGGCGCGGTGAACGCCAAGGTGATCCGGCAAGCTCCCAAGCCGTGCTTCGGCCAACTGGGTCGCGAGCTGGTCGGCAGCACCGCCGCTCAGCCGCCGGTCGAAGGGCAGGATGCCAGCGGCTTCATAAGGTTCAGCCGCACTGCGGTAAGCCGCGAAGATTGTGTCGGCAGTCGGCTCACCGCCAAGTTGAGCCAGCCGCGCATCGACGTCTTGCTGAACCCGCAGTTGAATTGCGCCGTGCAGCAACGATTCCCGATCGGCCGCAGGAACCCCTGCGGCTTCAAGCTCGCTGTCTAACGTACGCGCCGAAGCAACAGGGTCGCCGTCGGTACGCCCGCGCTGAAAATGCGCATTCAACGCCGCATGCGCCTGCGCATCGGTGGGACGCCCAATTCCGTGCAGCCATTGTTGCGCCGTTGCTTCATCGTTGGCAGCGCGAAGTGCGGCCACATGCCCAGCAAGGACCGTGTCGCCTGCAAGCTCGCCTTCTGCAAGCCGTTCGGTGCGGCGATGCACGACACTGCCCAGCGCTTGGCTGACTTGCGCTCCAGCCATCAAAAACGCGTCGCGCGGAGGCACTCCCTGCTCAATAAGAGCCGCGGCCGAACGCTGAACAAGTTGGCGCGAACGTGCCTCAGTCAGCGGCGTTT
>JBIKMD010000188.1:0-6974 GCA_044359465.1 Myxococcota bacterium | reverse complement strand
CTGCAGTTCTTGGGCGCCTGCGCGCCGTGCACCAAGCGTTGACCATGAAGGCGGGCACGCTGAGTGATGCTGCAGGTGTGTTGGAAACGACCGCAGCAAAAACCAAAACGGATAACAAAGCCGTGCTTTCGCTCGCCGAACAACGAGAGCAGCTTGCCGCCCAATACAAGGCGCTTGCCGGCGATCCGAACGCCGCAACCGTCTCCTACTTCGAACGCGCGGGCGTGGTGCCATCCTCGTACATGGGAACCCCCTATGCGAGCGCAGGCGAGGGCGTCGTCACGGGCGCCATGGTCAGCGATGCAGACCTGGCAATGGCCGCGGCTCGTCCGTCACACAAGCTCGCGCCCCCACCCCTGAGCAAAGACAACGTCGACCGTTTGGCAACGCTCGTCCGTCAAAGAGATGGGAAAGCCTTTCTGCAAGCGGCAACGCAGCTCCAGTTCTCACCGGGCGACTGGGTCGAGAACCCACGCACCGTAGTCGTCCAGTTGCTGGTCAAAAAGATGACCGACACAGACTTCGATCGTCTGCTCAAAGAGCTGCCAGAAAACCGGCAAACGGCTTTTCAACGTCTGCGCGCTGAGGCGTTCAACGTGTCCGAGCTCGAACGTGACGTAGCGGCCGTCCCAATGCTCACGGATGACTACGCCTTCTTGAGCGCGCTGGTGAAGCGCGACCCCAAGCAGATGGGATTTGCGCTCGACAACCTGGGTTACGGCGTCATGGTCGACCGCATGTACATGAACGTCGTTACTCGCCTCGACGCCCTGTCGCAGCTGGTGTCTGGAGACGAGCTGCTGGCCATGGCGAAGCACATGCCATCGGATGATCGCAAACGGCTCTACGCCTTGATCTCGAGCAGCGACCTCCGCCCGCAAACCCGCGCCAAGCTCACCGGCGCGATTGTTGACGATGCTTTCTTCTTCCGCGCCGAAGAAGACCTCGTCGCCTCGCTCGTCATCAACATGGACGCTGGCGACCTGCGCATCTTCTTCGACACGTTGCACAAAGACGGCAAGCTGGAGCAGTTCCTCAGCGCGGGCAGCTTCTGGCAGATTCTGCTGACCATTCTCACCTTCGGCCTGGCGCGCCTGTTCTTCCACGACAATGCTGCGGCCCGCCGCATCGTCGCCGCGCAAGGCTTCAATGACGACCAAATCAACCTGGAGTATGGAGCCAGGAAGCGCGCTGCGAACGCGGTGGAACGCGCGGTCTCGGATTCGCTAACGAAACACATCCTCGACACCACGCCGATGGATCCAGGCCTGCGCCATGGAATCCAGCTCGCGCACGATATCTTGGGCGACGTGAAGTACTACGACTTTGCCGAGCTGCCGGCGGAAGGCAAAGAGCTCCTCATCGCCATGGGCAAAGGCGCTGGCAGACAACTCGTCATGCGCATCTTGGACATTGCCAAGACCCAAGCAGGTTCGCCATCAGACATGATCGCCGAGTACAAACGCTTCTTTGCGGGTCTCACCCCAGAAGCCATCGCCGCAACGTTCAAGAACGGCGACATCAACACCACGACCAGCGTGATCATGAAGGCCGTCGCCGATGGCGCCATTGCCGGCGTCATTGACGAGGCGATGCGCGGCAACAAGTTCATCACCAAACAGCTCATCCTCGGCATCGTCGACGCCATGAATGAGCTCGATACACCCATTCAGTTCCGTCAAGGCGGCAATGATCTGCGGGTTGATCAAGCGGGTTATGACGCCTTGATCGCAAAGTGGGAGTTCTTCCGTCAGTACACGGGCCTCGACTACTCGCGCGTGCGCGTCATTTATGGGGGCCTCGCCAAAGCAGCTGGCGCGGTGACCTTTGCGGACACCATTTCGATCCGTCCAGAGAACGCGCCCATGAAGGACGGCAAGATCTTGCTGGACGAATACTTCCAACAAGTGATCGCCTTCCACGAAAGCGTGCACACGGTTCAGCAGCAAATCTACGGCGAGAGCGTCAACGCGTTCATAGACCAGGGCATCAAAATGGCTGGGAATGGCGATCGTAATGGTGCGTACATCGTCACCGAGGAGATGTTCGACAAAGCCACGAGCATCCACGACTTCCGCGAGCACTGGGAACAACAAGCCGAGCTGCTCGAACAAGCGTTCCGCATGTTGTGGGCGCGCCGCGTGGCGGTAGGCGGAAATTACGAAAGCTACCCCGGTGGCAATCCCGTCCTGCAGGTGTCCGATGCGACGATTTCGCTCACGCCAGAGCGCTGGGAAAAAATGGTTCGCTTCGTTCGCGAGTTCGGCGATTCCAGTCGCCGCGCCTTGGGCCGCACCGGCGGCGCCCTCACGATCCAAGGCATTAAACCGCTCACCCAGCGCTGAACCGCGCGCGCAACGCTTGTCGATACTCAGTTAGGGCAAACAAGCGTAGAAGCCTGCGCAATGACGAAGCGGCCGCCAGGGCTACCCGTGAGCGGCGCCCCAGACAATCGGCAGCCATAACGCGTGAGCCAAAGCTGATCGATCATCACACGGGCGTCGTCTGGCCAGGCGCGTTTTGTGAAGTCGTCCGGCGTGAGCGCAACGTCGATCTCATAGCGCAAGTACCACGGGATGTAGACTTGAAAACTGGTGCTCGCGAGCATCTTCACCGGCGACCCCGTGAACGCGCTGAGCTCATGCAGAGCAAAGTCCCCTACCCTGTCGAGCGCGCGTTCTTCGAGCAATCGTTCACGCGCAGCGACCACGTTCACAGCCGCCGCAGCACCAAACACGAGTACGCAGAGCAGCCGTGGCTTCAGAGACTGAATGCGCGACAAAAGTGCAGCGAGCGCAAACGCCGCAGCGATCCACAGTTGATACGCCCAAAACGCGTGCCGCTGTGCGCCGTGACGAAAGAGCAAGGTCATGGCGAGTCCCGGTACGAGCGCTAGCCAGAACGCAGCCGCTACAGGAAGCTGCTTCTTGGTCAGCGCCACACGTAGCAAGATCGCGGCGATCCCCACGAGCGATAAACCTGCCGAAATGAAACGCCACTGCACACGTGCGAAGGCAGAAAGTGTGAGCGACTCATCGTTCACGCCGCTGCGCCACACGGCTTGGTGCAACACCTCGGAAAAACCGCCCGAGGCATTTGCGATATAGAACGCATCGAACGCCACGCCTGCGGCAAACACGGCAAACAGAGGTTTTGCCAAGGCCCAATCACGACGAAACAAAACGAAGGCACACACTGCGCTGCCAGCGATGACGCCATCCCAAGACGACAAGGCAAGCAGCATTGCCGCGGCGCTCACGGGTACTGTTCGCCGTTTGCCGAGCACTTCATAGAGGAGCCACAAGAACAGAGGCGCCGCGATGGTCAGCGTCGTGAGCAGACGCGCGTAAACGAGCACGTACGGAAAACACGAGGCAAAACCGACTGCCAGCAAGGCGGCAAACGCAGAGGTTTCACGGCGGCAAATCATGTACACGAGCCAAAGCGCCGCGATCACACAAAGAACAGCGAGGGCGCGCGGAACAGCCTCTTGGCCGTGCGCCAAAACAGTGAACACGCTGAGCCAGATGGGAAGTGGCGGATGGTGCGCGTAGATTCCGTCCTTGACGCCGTGAAAGGGAGCCACCAGCGCACCGAGCTTGGCCTCGACGAAACCTTTTTCAACGATGTTGCGCGCGCCAAGACCCCAAATGGCCGCATTGAGTGAGCTCTCGGACTGTCCAAAAGGATCCGCGAGCGACGACACACTCACGACGAGAGGTAGCGCCAGAAGCAGAGGCAAAAGGAATCGTTCGGATGCCAGCGTTCGCACGCGGCAGCCCCTAACACGGCTGCGAGCAATTTACGGTAGGACGTACTCCGCAACACCAAAAAGTCCCGCTTGCTGGTAAGCGAACTCGAGCGTGCCACGGCGAGCGTTCCACTCAAAATGCGACGCTACGCAGCTTATGGCGCGCGCACCGGCCACCACGGGAAAGTCAGTGAACGGCAGAATGGTCGACACACCCGTGTCCAGGTTTGCATCAACGATCACACCATCCGAACGGCATCCATAGAGGTGGTCCTCCGCGCCAATCGCACGATAAGTGAACGCAACCAGCTGCTGCGCTGAGCCGTCAAACACACGTTTCACGAAGGCACCAGGCGCATCGGGAATGTTGTGTTTCTCCCATGACGAATACGGCGTGATGATCCACCCGGGCTCATAAATGATACCGTTTACTACGAACGACGCATCGTGGTGCACAGCCTTGATCGTGGTTGGCTCATACACGAGCTGCAAGTGGCAATTCTCTTTGGGAACAGGGTCCGAGGTGCCAGAAGATCCCACGCAGAAGGGTCCAGTGGAGAAACTCCCCGTATCCCCGGCAAAAAGATCCATGGTGTTGTTTGCGCCTACGGTCACATCACCGTCGAAAGTCGCCATGTAGCCGTCAATGTGATCACCGCCACCCGTGAGCTGATTCATCGCCACGAGCAACGCACCATTCGCAAAGCCCCAAAGGTTGCGCTGGTTGCCAATTGAGATGTCACGCGCGGGCTGCCCCGTTGCACCTGAATAGGCGGCCGCTCCACCACCCGCGAAGATCTCGAAAGCAGGCGGATCGAGCGGCGGCGCAAAATCACGACGTAAGCGCAAAATCACGTCTTTGGAGTCAACCCGGTCTTGATCGAAGTAGACGAACCCTTCGGCAGAGTCCGCCGCAATGGTGGTGGTGGAGCTCGCTCTCAGCGGCAGTGTGGTCGCAGGAGCAAGCAAAGACGCCCCGGTCTTGGTTGCGGCGTATTCGCCATTGCCGGCCAAGTGGATCGTCCGATTCTCTTCTGCATCACTCGCATTCGTGATGCCATTTCCAAGCAGACTCTCTTCGATGCGAAGCGACAGCGCGTCGACGGTGACGATGTGCTCACGATCGTCCGTATTGGACGAAACCGAATCATCACCCGCATCCCACCAGGTGGCGACGGAAGGAATGAAACCAAAACGAGGATTGAGCGCGGGCCCCGTGCGCCCCTCTTCGTACCCACGTCCGAAAACACGCGAAAGTGTTCCGTTTTCCTGCAGCGCGAACACTTGGCCCTGCGCGAGAATGTAAACGGACGAGAAACGATCGACGAACACATCCTGCACGTCCAAAAAGCAGGTAGAGGCGTTGTCGCCGTCTTTACAGCGCGGTGCCGTATCACTCGGAGCACCAAACACCCGCGTTTGTAGCGCGCCGAGACCACCCGATGGCGCAACATGCGTGGTCAAATAGTCACCCGGGTCATAGCGCAGCAGCTCAGAGGGGCCCCACGTGTTCCAAAAATAGAGCTTGCCGTCGGCGCCAGTGAAGAAGAACCCGTAGGGCGGGCCGAAAAAAGAAGGGTAGTTGCGATAGCCGACTGGCGATTGAGAGGTAGTACCGTCAGGATTGTAAGTCGCAATACCGGCGAATCCCACACTCCCAAGCGCAGCAAAAAGCTGCGTTGCACCACTTTGATCGAAGCTGAGAAAACCACCTGAGAAATTGAAGGCTGCCGTCGATCCACCAAGCACAGGGCTGGTGACGTCCCAAAACCCGTTCCCCGACAGGTACACCGTATCGACCCGCGGACCATTCGCAGTGTCATGGTAACGCCGGAACGCAAACCCACTGGTCGCACCCGGTGCAGCAGCGAAGTCGATGATCGAGGATGGAAAGTAAATGTCGCCGCTCAGCGTGGGAATCAAAGACGTTGCCACGTTAGAGGGAATGATGGGCAGGCGCACTTGGGTGAGTGGATCCTGATTGTCGCCAAGGAACGAGGTGCCCTGGGAGCCATCAACGATGGTTTCTACGCTCGCACCAAGGCCAGTGGGCGTGCCGTCCGTTCCAACGTTCACGCGCCGAATTCGGTTGTAGTCCCAGAACAAGAGATTGTCGTTCGCGTCGACTGCGAGTGAAGTAGGCGCATAGGCCGATGCGAGCGTCACACCATTTGCTTGGTCGGTGATGCTATCGCCTTTGGGGATCAGCAGCTCGATGCTGCCGTTGCTGGGATTCACCCAGAAAATGCCGGCCTGCGTGTCGAGGAAATAAACGACACCAAGAGACGAGACAGCGAGCGTCCCGCGACGAAAGCCTTGGCGATCGATCAAGCGGCTAACGAAGAGCGTCGAAAGCGCGTGACCACCGTAACCGGGATCCGGATTGCCAACGAGGTAGCGAACAGGCCACTGATTCAGAGGGATCACGCCGGTGCTAGCAGCGCTGATGCCGAGCGCGTTGATGGCACGCACGCGTACGCGCACATAACGTCCGTCACGCACTGCCGCGGGCGGCGTCCACACATAACAACCCGATTGCCCTGCACCAACGGAACAACCACCACTGGTTCCGGTATGCGCAAGCCCGCTCGCAAACACAGTGAAGGTCTCACTGGCGCCTATGGCGTAGGAGAGCTCCACGGGACCCGGCGAGCTTCCGGGAACCGCACTTTGTCCTACGCCTTGAAACTGAATATTCCATTTGACGAAAACCTGCGTGGGGCCCGTGCTCGCTGCCGATCCCGCGAGGGTGACGTCCGCTTCGGTATACGGCTGCGTTTCACTGTTCACAACGAACGCCGTGACCGATTCAACGAGGGGTGGTTCGCCTGGTTGGTAAGCAATGCGCCGTCGATCTTGGCAATCGATGCCCGTACCACTGGCGAGCGAAGACACGAGTCCCGCGTTGTTCTTGGTCCACATGCGAACCGTCACGAGCCCAGGCACGTAACCAAGCCCTACGGGCACATCGGCAGCGAGCGTCGTTGCGGGCGTTGCAACAGCGCGCCAGCACGGATCGAGCAAGCTAGGGCGAGTCAAAGACCGCGTCCGCACGCAATAACCAGTGATCAACGCGCCAACAGGATCAGTCACTTGAATATGCGCGGTGGCGAGCTGCTCGGCCGTGGTCGCCGCGTCCACACCGCAGGTCGATCCGTCGTCTGTATTCAGCCACAGCCGCGAGAGTGTGGGCCCTTGACCGGTGACCACCAACCTTGGGCTC
>JBIKMD010000187.1:0-6975 GCA_044359465.1 Myxococcota bacterium | reverse complement strand
GGTGATTGCCGGCGCCGCAACGAAATGCAGCTTGCCGTCAGCATCCTTACGATACGCACCATCAAACAGCGCGGCATGGAAATGAGGCGCGAGCTGCAAGGCGCTTCCGAATCTCTGCACCACGGCGCTTTCGCTACGGAACGATGCCGAGATGCCGCGCCACAGCCGCGACCAGCTCAGCCTCGGTGCGGTACACCGGGATGCCCACATCACGCAGGAAGTTTTGCGCCACACCCACCGTGGCCCGTGGCGCGAAGATGATGACGTTGCCTCTGCCGACGAGCTCCTCTTGCACACGCGCTTGCTCGCGGTTGAGGCGCGGCGTGTCCTTCACTTCGATGACGAGGCCGTTGCTCATTTGCACATCGAAATCCGTGAGGCGTGTTGCACAATACGTCACGTTGCCGAACGCCGGCGCGGTGGCTGGTATTTCGATGGGATGGCCAGCCCTTGCCACTTGACCGGGAAAGCGAGCGCGCAGCAGGTCGCCAACCACTCCCTCGAGAGGTTGCGAGCCAGGGGCCGTTGACGTGGAGACCTCGCCGGGGCGAGGCATGATCTGCGACGCAACGATGGGCCGCACGCGACGGGCGACGTCCGCAGTGATCGGTACTCCGCCGAGCGGCGTTGAGCTGCCTGGCTGCAATCGGCCCGTCATGCCAACACTCGTCGTCAGAGGTGCGGGCGTACGAAACACGCGAACCGGCGCAGCACCAGTTGTGCGCATGACGACGACTGGAGGGGCAGGCGGGCGCGGCGGTGGCACTTGCCCACTCAGGGTGCGCGACGCACCGGGCAGCACGCCCCCGTTTGCGGGAGGCCGCGGGGCGGCGGGACCGCCCGTAGGTAAAACGCCCGCTACCGCACCGAACTGCGCGTTCAACTCCTGCCACGGACGGCGCGGGTCGTTGTCTCGCGAGATGGTCGCTCGGTCCATGACGGCTGCGGTATGTGCGCGCGCGCCAGCCGGATCCCGATCTGGCCCGATACTGGTTGCGGCGGCGGCAGGCACACCCTCGTCATGACAGCGAAAGCCGTCTCGAACCATTCGTAGGAACTCGCTTACTCTGAGAATGTGCGGGTCGCGATAGTTGGTGGCGTTCAAGTAGCTGCGCACCGCATAGGCGCCGTAATGGCGCGTGAGCTCCTCCACATGCGTCGGGGAGGGGTTTGCGGCTGCGCGCGGCACGCTCTGCAGACCCGTCGGGTCGTCGAAGAGAATCGGGTTCGAGCTAAATGCCGTATACGGGTTCTCACCGGCAAGCATGAAACGGGCCGGGTCGCGGGAATTAAAGAGCTTGGTGACGGGTGAATAAAAGCGCGCACCAAACTGATAGTCCGACGCGACCGCAGGATCGCGGCGACCTTGTTTGTAGCCATATTTCTCGCGGGCAAAATCGCTCGTTCCTTCAGCAATCGTTTCGCCATAAGGCGTGTATGCGGCTGTGGCGAAACCGCTACGCTTGCGGACGAGCGCGACGTTACCGAGCAAGTCCAGCTCGCTCACTTCGAGCTCCGTCGGTCGGGCAACGTTGCGCCGCGTCGCGCCGATGCGCATGGTCGCAGCGCTCGCTGCAAACCCGCTGCCGTCGAGACTTCGGTAGTCCACGTCGAACGGACCAATCTGTACTGACGCCTGCGCTCCGGAGAAGTGCCCTAGCGCCGCATCACTCGCCGAATAAAGATAGCCACCATCTGCGTGCGAACGTCTGACTCCGTCCGGATCGGAAGCGAAGTGCGTCCCGCCCTGCCTGTTCATCGCGCCGTTTGCCGCAAAGTCAAAGCTGATGACCGCCGTGCCCGAGCTGGCATCATTGAGGGCTGCCAGCTGTGTTTTGTCGTGAGCTTCCGCGTAGGCATAGCGCCAAGTGCGATCACCGCCAGACATGTTGTGCTCGTCGATCCAATCGATGCGCTCCGAGCAGCGGCTCGTGTCTGCACAAACGTAGCGCATGTCCAAGCGATAGGTCGAGCTCGGGTACACGTCGGTTGCGGTCTCCAGCTGACCAGCCAAGTTGTATTTGTAAGTGGCGTTCGACACGGCACCCGAGGGCCACCGCGTCTGCATGGTGGTAATCTCACCAGAGTCGATATCGCGTTGAACCGATTGCTCGAACGGCCGACTCAAGTCCGGCGCGCTTACCGTCAGCGTTCGCGCATCCCCGAAGTGATCACGCGTGATGGTTTTGCGACCACCGCGTTGATCCGTGCGTGTCGAAGCAACCCCTAGGTGATCGTAGGCCAAGGTCTCGAGCGCCGGACTGCCAGGGAGATCCGCGTCGAAGATGCCGGTCAAATTTCCGACTGCGTCGTAGTCGTAACGCAGACGCGTGCCAGCCTTGGGAAACGACGCAAGGTGCATCGACACGACGCGCGGAGCACCGGTCGCTTCGATTTCTTCCACCTGCACCGACAGCGTCTCGGCGAGGATGCCAGCTTCCGGAAAAGACACATACACTTGCCGCTCGATGCGTGATTCCATGCCTCGGTCGTCGTAGTCGACGACGACCGTCTCCGCGGCGCTTTCAACTGACTTAATGCGTGTGTAGCCAGCTTCAGACGGGTCCTCGTAGTAGGAGAACTTCTTGCCTCCGTAGGCGATGAAGCTTTGCCCGTCTGCAAGTGCTGGCTCGATGATTTCCATGAGCCACCCGGTCGCTCGATCATAGCGGTACACAGTCGCGGCAATCGTTTCGTTGCGAGCCTGATTGTACGAGCGCACAACGACACGCACGGTGTCGTATTCGCGCTCGGCGTTGGCGAAGGTCTCGAGCTCGATGTTCATTTTTTCAATGGGTCTGCTGTTCAGCCTGTCTGACTCCGAGTTGAAGCGCGCTGTCTCCACGAGCCGACTGAGGTTGTCGTAGCTGTAGGTCGTCACTTGACCATCCATGCTCGTGACTTTCGAGACGCGACCACTCTCGTCATAGCTGGTGGCAGTCGTGAGCGCGCGCGAGCCGCCCGTGCTGACGAACTCCTTGCTCGTCAGCGTGCGTGCCTGTTGGTCAACGCTCGTTTCGATGCGCTTCGTCTCGGCTCCGGTGCGGCCAGAGAACGACTGCGATACGAAGTGGCGCGCTCCTCCGACCTGTCGTTGGAAGGCCTTGCCGCGTCCAGCACGACCGGCTGAGTGTTCCGTCCTCGTCGGCATGAGCGTGTCATCAAGGTCACTTGCGACGGTTCGCACGTAGGCCCCGCGCACGGCCGGGCTTGGCACGGTTTGAGAAATCAGATTACCAAACGCATCGTATTCATAGCTTAGCGCGGCAACGTCTTCTGGAGTCGTGCTGTGCATGGCGTAAAGCAACTGACCGCGAGCATCGCTTACCGCGTAGTCCCACGCATATTTTGCATTGGGAGCACCGTAACTATCGCCGCCGGTCAGACGTACGTTGAAGGTCGAAACCCCGGAGGCGACGCTCACTCCATCACCGCTCGAGTGCCACGAGTCCGTCGTTTTGGTGACGGCGAACGCCCCGGTCGCAGGATCGCGTGCTTGCGTTGCGTAGGTTCGCACGAGTCGGCCCAAGCCGTCGTATTCGTACATGCGCCCGCGCAAGGGCGACCGGGTGCTCAGATCAACTGTCGGCGGTGGCGGCCAATTGGTGTCGCGCGGCTCGGCTGTTTCGGCGACGCCTTCAATGCGCCACGGTAGGCGCAGCGTGTGCCGCGTCGGACTGAAATCGGGCACCCAGGAGCGCGTCTGATTGGCGAGCCCACCGAGGTAATCGCTCACTACGTAAGAGCGCTCGTTGGTGGCGACCCAGTGCCCGTTGCCCAAGTACGCCGCTTCGGTGAGCAGTGTGGAGTCGCTCCGCGAAGCCCCATTATGTTTAGGCAGGTCGCGACGCGAACCCCCAAAGACAGATTGTTGGAGCGGCTCAGCACACGCTTCTTCTTTGTGTGCTTGCGACGCCCCGAACAGGGCGGAGGTGCCAAGAAATGGCGTCGTATCCAGACCTACAGGTCCAAAGGCAGCGAGGGTTGCTCCGGTTCCGAGATCGCGCACGAACAAAGACTTCGACCCATCTTGCGAGCGCAGCTTGGCCAGGTGCAAACGCGATGGATCGTAGCACAGGCTGGAGACGCGTCCCGCCGGGGATTGCACATGCAGCAGCAAGAAGTCGCGCTCGTCATAAAAGTAGCGCGTCTGATACGCGTAGGCGGGGTCAGTGGGTCTAGCGTGATCGAAAAAGTCTCGTTGCAGGGCAACCAGACCACGAGTTGGGGCTGGCTCACTCAAACACGAAGCGCCGGTGCAGTCGTATGCGAGCCGAGTGTGGGCAACGATCTTGCTCACGCTGGAAGTGGCTGCATCGTAAACGCGACCAGTGAACGACGTGGGTACGTAGCGGCGAAATTCACCATGAGCATCGCGCACTACCGCCAACGCCAGGCGCTGCTCAGCGTGACGTTCGTCCCCAACAAAGTCGACGTCGCCGTCGTCCTCGGTGATCTCTGGCGTTCCACCGTAGGCTAAAGCATTGGACGGATAAACATAACGCACACGCGTGACGGAGGGCGTGCTGAAGTTGCCGAACTCGTCGCGCATCCATTCACTGGACGTGACAGCCGTTGGCAGCTCCACGTCGCCTGCAGCGCTGGCCGTGGAGCCCGAGCTCGGCCGGTGCGCAGCCACTGTTTGATAGGCGTATTCGACACGCGACAGCGTTTGGCCGGCTGGCAACACGACTTCCTCGCGCAACAACTGCCCCGGGGATTCGCTGGAATTTTCGTAGTACGAAATGCGTCGGTAGCCGGGGCTGGTCTCGGTTGTGATTTTTTCGAATCCGATGAGCGATGCCACTCGCGACACTACCGAGCCGTCATCGCGCCATTCTCTGCCTGCACGATGGATCGCATTTTCGTAGCTCACGCGCAGTGTGGTTGCTGCACCGCTTTGTGCGTAGGGCCCACGGTCTTCACGCACCGTGCTGAGAACCCAACCAGGCGACGGTGAGCCTCGACTCGTTAGAAGCGCGCTCGCGACAGTCTGGTAGGTGTAGCTCGTTGAGGCACCCAAGCCATTCGCCGCGCTTCTCATTCGTCCGGGAGCGGCTGTCATGTCGCGATCGGTGAAGACGCGATAGCCACTTGCATCGAGCGCCATGAGATCGGCGCGTCCGTCGGCATTGATGTCGACGATTTGCACTTGGTGCGTGCGCACCTTCGCTTGTTGCGCAGCGTTGATGTTGCGGTAGCCAATCCGAATGTATTCCGCGAAGCCGAAGCCAAAAGGATTCGGCATTGCCGTCGCTGGACGCAGCCGCGCGGAAAAACCGCGTCCACTGCCGAATTGGACGTCGAACGGGTGCACGAGATCCGGTCGCCCATCGCCGTTCCAATCGATGAGATGGTCGCGGACCGTTTCGAAACGAAGATTGTTGTCGCCACCATCTGCGCTGTCCGGCAGCGAATGCGAGCGCGACAGAAAGAGCAGCGGCAAGCCTCCATCACCTGCGCTGTAAGCGACCGGCACCGCAACGAAGCCGCGGCCAGTGCCGTAGAGCACGGTGAGTGAGTTGAGCCAGAGCTCCCACCCGCCACCGAGCTCCTGCGTGAGCAATCTTCCGTCAGGGGTCGTCGAGCGAAAGCCCTCCATTTTTGGAGCGCTCGTCAACAGATCGACGAGGCCATCGCCGTTGATGTCTGCCGCCGCAGCGACTTCGTAGGACTCGCCCTCATAGAGATCCTCGTCTGGACCGACCCCGTGCATGCTGAAGCTGGCGCGCGGAGAAGGCGGAAACGCAGTGCCGGCGAACGGACCGTCCTCGGGAGCCCAAAACATTTCCGGCTGGTTCGAGAACGAGAGCGTCGACCCATCAAAAGCTCCGCGATAGACGACGAGCGTATATGGGGCTGTGATGAGCTCGCTGTCATCGGTACGCAAACCAGCAATGCGCATGGCGGCCAAACGATCGACGATGCCGTCGCCCGTGACATCGATGAGTGATCCCAGCTCAGCCGAGTTGTAGCTCGCTGCTGGCGCGCTGTCCTGACCGGGCCTGCGTAGCGCAAATGCGATCGCCAGGTTCTGCTCAGGTGCGCCTTTGGCGAGCTCGATGCCGACACCACTAGATGTGGGTCGCCAGGGCGCCGAAAATGCGGCGCCGGGGCGCATCGTGCCCTCGTGCGGAACACCTAAGAACGTTTGCCAAGCGAATGCGGGGGTTTCAGGTGCACGCAGCGTCGGCATCACGGTCGTGTTGCGCAACTGATAGTTACCATCGAGCCGCAGCACGTCGTCAAAGCCATCGGCGTTCAAATCGAGCACGCGCGTCTGCGCAAAGCTGACACCGAAGTACGGCGGCACATCGACTGGTCCCACGTCGGAAATGCGGTTGAGCGTCGTCGGACGCCAGGTGTCTTGACCACAGAATATTCGCTGCCTTTCGCCATCGCTCGAGCGGACGGGTTTAGCGAGGCTCACGAGCTGCATCCAAGGGGTTAGCTGACCGCTGAGCCTGAACTGTCCGTCACCCGTGCCGAGAAACGCGAGGGGCGCTGTGCCCGCTGCTGCACGGCTGCAACTATTGTCTTGAAACGAGTCGACAAAATCCACCAAACCGTCGCCATTGACGTCGCGCAAGGCTTGAACGGGCGATGGGTTCGCGTCTTCATCCGTGTTCGCGCAATCGTTGGTCGGTCCGCAGTCGCCTCTATTCAAGAGCGGCCAATACGGAGACAGCGCATACTGACCGTCTGTATCCCACCCTGGCGCGATGTCCGCGTAGTTTCCAAGATGATCCATGTTCATCGTCGCCACCGTCGAGAAGCTCGGAAATTGCGAGCGGAAGGCGGCATCCGCATCACCGCTGATCGGACGCGACGGCCCGTAAGCGAAACGTTGTTCAGCGAGCTCGCGGGCCCAAGAATAGTAGTCGAATGCTTGCACCGGCGCAGCGATCGGGTCGCCCGTTCTTGGATCGAAACCAAACGACTCGATCCGCTCGAGATTCGCGTGCAGCTCGCCTT
>JBIKMD010000186.1:0-6982 GCA_044359465.1 Myxococcota bacterium | reverse complement strand
TCGTCGCGGCATGAAGATGACAAAACGAGCGCGTCGCTTCCGGGCCTTCGACCGAGTCAGGGCACCGATTCTAATTATCGACTTGCAGGGAGCAATCACATTCTGCAATCGTTGGTGCCGCTCGGCTGCGCGCAATGATTCACGGCGCCGCGCCAGGCTGTCGGACTTTGCCAGCGCGCAAGACGTCGAGCGCTTGCTCGCGGCGCTCGCTTCAGTGAGCCCGCCGGAATCATGCGAGCTTCATTGGCAGCTCGGCGCGAAACGTCCCCAGCGTGTTCGCTTCTTGGTTGCACCGTATGACCGGGAGCGCCGGCGCCTCTTCGTGCTCGCCGGTGCGAGCGCTGGGAGCCTAGACTATCGGACGCCTGAGGAGGACTTGCTGGCGCAACGTTTTGCGGCCCTCGGGTTCTGGCGCTTTTTCGCGCAGTCGGACGAGCTCGAGCTCTCCGACGAGTTGCATCGCATCCTCGGAACCGCACCGGGGTCAGCGCCGCGTTTCGCTGACTTTCTCGCCATCGTCCACCCGGAAGATCGCGACCGCGTGGAGCGAACGTGGAACGCTGCGCGCAGCGCCGGCACGTATATCGTCGAGCACCGCATCGTCGCCGCCGGCCAAGAGCGCTGGGTGCGGGCGCAAGGGCAGCTCGAGCACGACGCCGCCGGCAACCTGCTCGGCGGATTTGGAGTCGTGCAGGACATGACGGCTCACGCGAGCGTCTTGCGTTCGCTGATCGAGGAGCGCGAGCGCAATAGACGAGAGGCTGTTTTGGCCACGGTCGCGCATGATCTGCGCAATCCGCTGAACACCATCCTCCTCGGCGCCCAATGTCTCAGCGAGGCGAGCGATACCGGACGACGCCGCGAGTACATGGAGCTGATCCGGCGCCAAACCGCGCGGATGACGAACATGCTCCATGACCTACTGAATGCGGATTGAACAAGCTGCGTGAGCTGCCGCGCCGGTGCGCAGCACCTGCCGGTAACCGCAGGTGGTCACCCGGTAACACGTTCTGCCTGCACGACCGTCGCCAGTCGCTTTTGGCTGGTGGAACGTCGATTGCAGATTGCGCTCAAAATCATGAACACGGAACAAGCTACCTTCGAACAATCTGGACGCGCTGTTGTCGAACCACTCGCGCGTTTGCTTCGACCACTGAGCTACGCGGCGGCGGAGCGCGTCGTCCTCCAAGCTGGGAGCGTCCTCAGCGACAGCCAGCTGCGTTCGTTGTTGGGCCTCGTGCTCGGCGATCTCCGCGTTGCGCTTTGTCTGCATCGTGTGCGCTTGCGCGCGACAGCTCAGACGTTGTCGATCGCTCCCGATCAGCTCGACCGGCTCATCGAGCTGCTGCGTGCGTCCCGAGCGCTGCAGGACACGCCCTGGCTCACGGTGAGCTTCGATGACGGCTACGATGATGCGGCAGCCTACGTCGCGTCGCGGGCGCCTATGTACTCGGATGTGGAGTGGCTGCTCTTTGTTTGTCCCGAGCGGAGCGAGAAGGGGATCGCTTTTAGCTGGGACGAAAGACAAGGCGAGCTCACGAGTGTCTCGACGCTGCAGCGGCTCGCGCAGATGCCGAACGTCGCGCTCGGCAATCATACCAACTCGCATCACAAGCAGACCGCACTGTCGCGCAGAGAAGCGGAGGTCGAGTACCAGCGCTCCTTCGAGCGCTTCAGCCGGCTGTTTGGGCCACAGCACCACTTTGCCTTTCCGTTCGGCACGCCCGAGCACGAGTTCACTGCGATGCATGTTGGAGCGTTGCGACGGATCTCCGACTGGACTCTCTGGTCGACCGAACGGCGGCCTCATGCCGCAAGCGAGCGCAAGCCAGGTGCAGTGCTTCCGCGTTTTCCGATCAACGGAGCCTGGTCCTACAAACAAATCGCATTGTGGATGTGCGTGCTGACCCTGCGGTTCCGAAGCTTTGATACCAAGTTCCACTACTGAGCGCGTTGGCACACGCGCTGCATCGACTGGCAACGAGCAGAGATAATCACCCCATCCAAGGAGCTCACATGCAATCGACTCCGATCAAAAATCTTCTTCAGTCACTCGACCACACGGCGGTCGCCGACCTGCTGCACGCGATTGGCATCAAGCGCGAGGCCACACCCGTCGGCCGGGTGTTTCCAATCGCGTCAGCCTTCGCGGCAGGACTCGCGATCGGTGTGGCGAGCACATTGTTGCTCTCACCCCGGCGTGGCGACGAAGTGCGCCAATTGTTGTCCGAGCGTCTTCGAGCTTTGAAGACGAAGGTAAGCAGCGCGCAGAAGTCGAACGTGGTGGACGCAAAGACGCAAGCGCAACCGTCGCAAGCGCAACCGAGCTGAGCGCGCCATGCGCCTGCGAACGGATCCGTTGCGAATATCGATGGCAATGTGCTTCATGTGGCGGGGGTCGCCGCATGCGTTCACGAAACCGCTACGGTTCCAGGCTCAGAACCGGATGACCGCGGAGCCCCAAGTGAATCCTGCCCCGAACGCAGCCACGCAGAGCACTTGCCCGCGCTGCAGTCGGCCGCTCCTCACGCACTCGTCCAGCGCGATGGGGATGGACGCCGCCGTCGTGTTTCCGTAGCGCTGGATGTTGTTGTAGAATTTATCGTCACCGAGCTTCAGCGACTTTTGCACGTACTCGACGATGCGCAGGTTCGCCTGATGACAAATGAACAACGCCACGTCGTCGAGACCGAGCCCGCACTGACCGAGCGAGGTGCGAATGCTCTCCGGCATCTTCGTGACCGCGTTCTTGAACACGCTCGTGCCGTTCATCTTCGGAAAAATCTCGCCGCGTTCAATCTGATCTTTCGTGATGTAAACGTCTTGTTGCGCCGATCCCCAAGGGATCTGCAGGCGATCCGCGAATGATCCGTCGGCGTGCAGATCGGTCGCCAGAATTCCTTGCCCGTCGTGGATGGCGGGCCCCACGACCACAGCGCCTGCGCCGTCGCCGAACAAGATCGCCACGTCTTTGCCGCGCTCGTTCATCTCCACGCCAGTCGAGTGAATCTCGCTGCCGCAGATGAGGATGCGCTTGTACCGCCCGCCAGCGATCAGCGCCTCGGCCATGGTCAGGGCGTAGACGAAAAATGAGCACTGGTTGCGAATGTCCATGCAAGGCACGCCTGGCCTCACGCCGAGCCGCGGCTGCGCCCAACACGAGTTGCCGGGGAACTGATGATCCGGGCTCAACGTGCCCCAGATGACGAAGTCGATTTCATCTGCCCGCACGTTGGCCATGGCGAGCGCTTGGTCGGCCGCTCGCGCGCCCATTTCCACGCCGCTCAATGGGTCCTTGACGAAGTCGACGTGGCGGCGTTCTTTGATGCCGGTGCGTTGCTCGATCCAATCGCCGCCCGCAGTGACGACGAGCTGCATCTTCGCGATCAACGCTTCGTTCGTGACGACGTTGTCTGGCAAGCAGCGGCCGGTGCCCAAGATGGCGGTCTTCATGCGGCGCCTTTGCGAAAGATCCGCGCCGTCAGTCAATAGGACAATAGGACAGAAGCAAGCCACAAATCAGACGTCGTTACGCGCGCGAAACGTAGCGTCACTCTGTGGTGCCTCGAACGATGGTCAGGACCGAAGACGAGACCTCCGGCTGGTGGCATGCCCAGTGCATCATCGCTGTCATGCCAACGACCACTCGCGATCGCGGCGATGCACTGCCTGAGCTCGAGGACAGCGTTCAGGTCGCCGCTCGGATCGCGCAAGGCAAACGCCTCATGCTTCACTTCGCCGAGCGCACCGGGCTGACCTCCGAGGCCGCGGATCAGCGCTACTTGTGGACGGATGCGTTCGCCGTATGCAACTTCATCGGCATCGCCCACGCCACCGGTCAGTCTTTCTTTCTCGACCTTGCCGCGCGTCTGGTCAGCCGCGTGCACGAAACGCTGGGGCGTCATCGCGGCGACGACGGGCGCACCGGTTGGCTGAGCGGTTTGGGCGAGCGAGAGGCGAAAGCGCATCCCACGATATGCGGGCTTCGGGTGGGTAAAACGTTGCCCGAGCGGCGCGCGAGTGAGCGCTGGGACGACGCGCTCGAGTGGGAGCGAGATGGCCAGTACTTTCACTATCTCACCAAGTGGATGCACGCGCTCGATCAGCTCGCGCGTGCCACGGGGGAGAAGCGCTACAGTATCTGGGCGCGCGAGCTGGCGTCCAGCGCGCACGACGCGTTCAAGATCGCACCGGGGCGAATGGTATGGAAGATGAGCATCGATCTGAGTCGCCCGCTGGTGACTGCCACGGGCCAGCACGATCCGCTGGACGGGCTCATTACGTGTCTGCAGCTGCGAGCAACCGCTGAGCAGCTTCGGATCACGGAGGGCCCCGATTTGCTCGCAGAGTTGCGGAGCTTCAGCGCCATGTGTCTGCCACAGGGCTGGGGCACGACCGATCTGCTCGGCATTGGTATACTGCTGAGTGAAGCCGGCCGCGTCGCACAGCTCGGCGATGATGCGTTGACGCGCGCGCTCTTTCCCGCGTTGCTCGAAGCCGCTCTCGCGGGACTGCAGTCGATTGGCGGGTCGTGGCTCGACCTGCCTGAGACTCAGCGACTCGCATTTCGAGAGCTCGGGCTGTCCGTGGGTCTGCAAGCGACGCCGCTCATTGCGCAACGCTGGAACGGGCCGCGGCCTCGCACGCTGTCGGCGATCGCTTCGTTCACTGCGCTCAGCGGCCTCATTGAATCGTTCTGGCTCCGGAGCGAAGGTCGCTCGTCGTTTTCGTGGAGCGCGCATCGCAACATCAATGAAGTCATGTTGGCGACCAGCCTGGTGCCTGAGGCGTTCCTGACTTTCGTCGACCCTGTCACAAGCACGAAGGAGACGTTTAGGTCTGTTGCACGAACGGAAAGCAAAGGAATGAGGTGAACGATGCACGTCCTACTGATGCTCGCTCTCTTGGCGAACGGCGATCGTCTTTGGGTCGCCGACGAGTCGTCGGATCGTCTGCTCGCGTTCGAACGTCTCGGGCCGGACGGCGGCATGGTCCTCGTGAGCGAGGTAGCGCTCGAGCGCGGCGCCTCGCCGACCGGCCTTGCTGTCGATGCGCATGGCACGCTGTGGGTCGCGGAGATCGGTCTTCATCGCATAGACGGGATAGGGCCAAGCGGAACGATCGTCGCATCGATCGACGAGGGCTTGGCGGGTCCCATTTCGCTGGCCTGCGATCAGCTCGGACGTCTGTGGGTGCTGAATCTCTTCAGCCGTGCGATCAGCGTTTATGACGAGTCGCAGTTGCGCGAGCGCCGCGTGGGGCGGCCGGCCGTACAGATTGGCCTCGATGTGGTCCTTCCTACTGCGATTGCCTTCGACCGCATCGGCAATCTGTACGTCGCCGACGCACTGACTTCTCGCATCGAGCGCTTCGCGGCCGAAGCGGTCTTGGCGCCGGATCCCTTTCTGACGCCGACCGCCTATCTCTACAGCGCGCAGCTTGCGCAGCCGACTGGTCTCGCTGGCGCACCGAACGGAGATCTGTGGGTCACGAGCGGCACGCCCGGTTTCGTTTCTCGCTTTCGAGCAGACGACCTCTCTGTTCACGGCGCTGCGCAGGTGATCGGCGACGTGCGGCGTTATGACGGCTTCCTTGCGCCAAGAGGGATCGCGGTCACACAAGATGGAGATCTCTGGGTGACGGACTTTCTGCGCCGTTACCTGTGGCGCTTCGCGGGCCTGTCTTCATCACCGAGCGGTGACAACTGGACGACGCCGGGCGAGATCGTCACGGTTGACGGCTTCATCTTCGCGAGCTTCTCCGCGGTCGCGCTCCAGCCGAGGCCCTGACCAAATATCGCGGCGTCAGACTCTGGCGAAGGCGGATGTTACCAAATCGTGATCTTGCCTTGGCAGCGTCGCTGACCACCTTCACTCGCAAAGGAGGACGGGTATGGATTTTCGACGTATCATTGCCGGCGTGGGCCAGCATGCCCATCTTCCTGAGCCAGCGCGCACCCTGGCCGCGCTGAGCGCGTTCTTCGTCACGCTCGCGGAGCGCCTGGAGGGCCGCGCGGCGTTTTCGCTGTCTGCTGATCTTCCGCGCGAGCTCGCCAACTTCTTGTTGTCTCCACCACGAGCACACGGTGAGACGTTCTCCATGAGCGAGTTCTATTTCCGTATGAGTCAGCGCGAGCGCGTCAGCGTGGAAATGGCGACGCGTCACGCTCGCATCATCGGCGCCGTCGTTGGTGCGTCACTTTCAGCGGCCGCACTGCAGCGATGGTGCGAGGCACTGCCGAGCGAGCTCTCGTGGCTGCTTCAACCGTTGCCGGCGGAGGTCGAACGAGCGCCGCTCGGCACCAAGGGCCGCACAAGGAGACAGCAGTCATGAAGACGTCACGAAGAGGAGGCACCGTCCTCGTTGAGCTGTCGCAAGGTTCGCAAGTGCACGAGGTTGAACTCGAAGGGTAGCTCATTGCCTGCATCGAATGAGGTCAGCAGCAGCGCCATCAAATCCGTGGAGGTGACGAGCCCGACCAGCGTGTCTCCTCTCACCACCGGCAACGCGTCGATCTTGTATTGCAGCATGTGTTGCACGGCGCGCGCGATCTGAGTCTTGGGGCTCGCCACGATGGGAAGATCACTCATGACGTCGGCGACCGATCGATCATCCACGACGCCTCCGTCCTGAGTAAACGGTAAGATGTCGCGATCCGAGACGATGCCGAGCAGGCGGGTGCCGTCGACCACCGGCAGATGCCGCACGTGCATTCGCCGCATGATCTCGAACGCTTCGCTGATAGCGACCAGCCGTGTGACGCAAATGATGTCGCGATTCATGATGTCTTTGGTTTTCATAAGGGCTCCAATGCGGCCTTGGTGCGGGCAGGGGGTCGGACCCTGCGGCGACCAACTGCAGTCACTTGTCGTTGTGGACTTTGATTTCTTTGACGATCTGCGCGGCCTTCTTGGGCACGCTGATCGCGAGCTGGCCGCTCTTCATCTCGGCCTTGATCTGCTCGACATCGGCGCCATCAGGC
>JBIKMD010000184.1:0-6991 GCA_044359465.1 Myxococcota bacterium | reverse complement strand
CGTCGTGGCAATCTGCGCGGCGCCTGACGTCATTGGGCTCGACGCTTTGCTCACGGGACGTCCCTATGGACTCAGCGCGCGCGCCCTCGGGCCGGTGTCTTACGTGCGTCTCGACGCCCAAGGCATCGAAGCCTGGCAGCAGCGGGATCCGAGCGCTGTAAAGACCTATGCCGATCTCGCGGCCAAACGTGAATCCAGTATGCTCGCGACGCTCGGTGTCTTGCTTGGCCCTGCGGATGATCGGCTGCAGGCATTGCTCGCCGAGTATGCCCGCTATTGCGGACGTCCTGAGGGCGCTGGCCATCGCTTGCTGATTCGCCGCACCCAAGATGCCTTAGGTAAAGCGACCGCGCTCACCCCGCGGCATGTGCACCGCTTGTTACAGCGCTTCGAAGAGGCGGGTACGCTCATGCGTGACGCGGCTGGGATGGTGGTGCAGGGGCGCACAAGCGACAAATAGTTGTCTTCCGGCCCGCGTTTCTCCACTCTCCATGTGTGACCAAGCTACGCTACGCCCTTTTTGGCGGCACCTATGACGAGCGCACCCAGCTCGTGCAGCGTTTTGCTGGCGGCGAGCTGCATTTGGGCCCCGGGAAAGTCGAGTTTGGCGTGTTGCTCGCAGGAGACGCAGCCTTGTCTCCGGTTGAGCTCAAAGCCCGCGTAGCCGAGCTTGCTGGCGCACCGCTGTTCGTCGTGGGACCACCACGGATCGATCATGCCGTCAGGGCGGTGCGTCTAGGTGCCACAGACTATTTGCCACTCCCACTCACACCTGAGGCGCTCGAGGCGCGCGTCCGTGAGCAGCTCGAAACCACGCCGCCCCAGGCCCAAGTCAAAAAGAGTGATCTATTGATCGGCAGCTCACCAGCAATGGCGCGATTGCTTGCGCAAATTGAGCTGTACGGCGCTGGCTCCGAACCAGTGCTCGTCCTCGGCGAAAGTGGCACCGGCAAGGAGCTGGTCGCGCGGGCGTTGCACCAAGCGAGCCCACGCCGCGAGCGGCCGCTGCACGCCATCAACTGCAGCACCATTGTCGATACCTTGGCAGAGAGCGAGCTGTTTGGTGCGAAGAAAGGTAGCTTCACCGGCGCCACCGTTGATCGCGCTGGTTTGTTTGTCGCTGCGCACCAGAGCACCTTGTTTCTCGATGAAATCGGAACTTCCTCACCCGCGCTGCAAGCCAAGCTCCTGCGTGTGCTCGAAAGCGGCGAGTTTCTGTCAATCGGCTCCGCCAGCCCCACTAGGGTGGATGTTCGAATTGTGGCTGCGACGAACGCCGATCTGCCTGAGGCACGAGCGAACAAGCAGTTCCGTGATGACCTCTACTACCGCCTTGCGGGCGCCGTGATCGACATTCCTCCGCTGCGCGAACGCTTAGAAGATTTGCCGCTGCTGATCGCACACCATCTAACGGTGTTGGCGGCGCGCATGCGTAAACCGGTTCCAAGACTCGACCCAGATGCGCTCGCCCGTCTGCGTGCACACCGCTGGCCTGGCAACGTACGCGAGCTTGTCCATCTTCTGGCTAACGCATTGACCGTTTGTACTGGTAACGTCATCCACGCTGGCGATTTGCCGCTGCGCGAAACGGCGCAGCGAAGTGCGACCGCAGTAGAGAGCTATGAACGGGCAAAGGATGCGTTCGAACGCGCGTATGTCGAACAACTGCTCCGCGCCACTGCTGGTAACGTCAGTGAGGCTGCACGCCTTGCCGGACGCACGCGCAAAGACATGTACAAACTGTTCGAGCGGGCAGGCCTGGATCCGGAAACATTTCGCTCGGGCTGAGCGGAGCCCACAGGACCTAAGCGTTACGCGTCTGGAATCTGCATCAAGACCTCGGCGAACGCACCGGCAGTGGGGCGCTGGTTTGGATCTTTTGTGAGCGCGAGCATGATCGCCTGTTCGAGCGCTGGTGGCACCCCGGCCACCTTCTCGCTCAGCGGCGGCGGCGGCGTGCTCAAATGTGCCGTAATCAAAGACAAGATGCCTTCTTTGGTGGCCGTAAATGGCGGCTTTCCACACAAGATTTCGTAGAGCATGATGCCCAAACTGTAGACGTCGGAGCGGCCATCGTAGTCGGTTCCGGAAAGACGTTCAGGCGCAATGTAGGTGGGTGTTCCAACAACGGCGCCAGTCATGGTGAGCGTCTGCATGGCGGCGCCGCCAGGTGGCGCGGTCAGCTTGGCAACGCCGAAATCGAGCACTTTGAGCACGTCACCGTCCGGCCCATGATGCGTGAAGATATTATCGGGTTTGATGTCGCGGTGTACAATGCCCGCCGCGTGCGCTGCGGCCAAGACCTGCGCCACGGTGCGTGCGATCGCCAGGCAGCGTGCGCTCGAGATCGAGCCGCAGCGATCCAGCTCTTTTTGCAGCGACTCGCCGTGCAAGCGCTCCATGACCATGTAGGCAATGTTGTCGCGTGAAACGCCAAACTCATAGATGCGAATGGCGTGTGGGTGTTGAAAAGTTTGTCCAGAGCGCGCTTCCTGTTTGAAACGTTCGAGCGCCTCTACACTGTCGTTTCCCGGCTGAGGCCTAAACACTTTGACGGCGAGCACCTTGCCGGTGCGAACTTCTTCCGCTTCATACACAACGCCGTAACCGCCCTGCCCGAGCTCGGCGTTGAGCTTGTAGCGGTCATCGAGAATGCTCCCTTTGAGCGCCGCTTTGAGTGCCTCGAAGATACGGTCGGCTTCTTGATACGAAGCTTCGAGCGCTTCCTTCTGCGCCAGAATTTCGGCCGCTTGTTTGCGCACTTCTTCCGTTCGTTTTTGCACGATCGCTTCGAGCGCTTCGGCGCGGCGACGAAGCTGGCGAATGCGAAGCCGGCCTGCGCCAAACGCTGAGCCCGCGATTCCCAAAGCGTAGGCGAAAAAGGCCCAGGGCGTTTGCCACCACGGAGGCAGCACGACGAACGCGGCGCTGATAGGACCGCTTTCGCTGCTCGCGTCTTTGGCCCACACGCGCATCTCGTAACTGCCCGCCGGGAGCGTTGGAAACTCGCGCTGCGGCTCAGACGTCCACACGCCAGGCTCCGTCTCGAGCCCAATGAGCTGCGTCCGGTAGCGCACATCATCCCCACGAACAAAACGTGGCAGCACGTAGCTAAAGGCAATGCTCGCTCGATCGTGGGTGAGTGTTTGCCACGATGCTGGCGCTGCGGCCTCACCCTTCACTTTGACTTCGCGCAGCGACAGTGGCGCTTTCGCCAACGCCTCACTGCGCACTGCCGGGTCGAAGACTGCGGTGCCCGCGTTGGTCGCTACCCAGATACGACCTTGGTGATCGCGGTACATGCCTCCGTGCAAGCAGGTGTCCGTTGGCAGCCCATTGCCGCGCGTGAAGGTTTGTGCGGCGCCTTGTGCAGACAAGTGAAAGACGCCCTTTTCCGTACAGAAGAACACGCCGCCGTCGTCATCAATGGCGAGCGCATCAATGTAGGCATTTGGAAGCGGTGGAGACGTGTTCGTGCTGAAGTGTTTCCAACTGCGATCGGCGAGTGCGAATCGAAACGCGCCCTCGCCGGCGGTACCAACCCACAACGCGTCGCGCTTTTCTTCCGCGAGAAAGAGCACCTGCGACTCCACCGGAAGTGGGATCTTGCTCCAGCGCGCTTCACGCCACTCAAAGAGACCGTCCTCGCCACCCACAAAACTTTGCTCGCCAACTCGCGCGGCAGCAAACAGACGTCCCCAAAGCTGATCGTCTTGGCGGCGCCCTGCGCTCGCGCGACTCGCACCGTCAGCGAGCACCGACGGCCCAAAACGTTGTGCGAGCAGAAGGCCGCTAGCCGCCCCGGCAATCCCAAAGATTGAATCATCGGCAACCGTAGGCTGCACTGTGGTCATGGCGCGTTCCACGCGGCTAAGGCGGCCCGAGCGAGTACCAATCCATGTGGCGCCGCCGGCCGTGTGAATCGCGAGCGTGAGATCCCCCGGCGCACCCACGGTCAACGTTCGTACTTGGGTAGCGTCGAGCGCCGCCACTGCAGCGCCCTGACCGCCAACGAAGAAGGTCTTCTTGTCTGCGCTTTCTCCAAAACGCTGCGCTTCGATCTTGAACAGAGGCGACTGTGGACGCTGCCTCCGCCATTCGTGCGGCAGCACCTGCAGCAGCCCTCGGTCGGTAGCGACCCACAAGGACGCCGCTTCACCCGGCGGTGTCAGCGCAGCAAGCGCAAACACTTCGCCAATGCTCGTGCCATCGTCCAAGCGCTCTACGTGGGTCCAACGGTCGTCGCTGCGCCACCATATGCGGCCGTCTTGGGTTGCCACCCACAGCGTCCTCCCACCATCGAGCTCGGCGATCCCGCGAGGCAACGTTAGCGCTGGCAGAGGCTCAGCTGCTGGGGCGAAAGGCGCATCGCCGCCAAGCGCAACGAGCTGTGTGTCTGCAAGAACAAAGAGGCCACCGAGCGATCGCCGAGCGAGCGCAAAGATCGATTGGTCGCGCAGACCTCGCGCGCTCTGCGAGGAGGCAGCGTCAGCACCAAAACGAACGAGCCCGGCAGCGCTCGCCACCCACAGAGCGTCGCCCTCACCCAGCAGAGCCGTCGGCGGCTTCTCGAGACTCTGCGGCGCTGGTTCTAGGGCGGCGTTGCGATAACGATAGAGGCCGTTCGATGCCGCAATGTAAACCACCGTCGCGCCGTTCTCGCGGCGATCGGCGACCGAAAGAATCTGGTTGGCCCCAGCGATGCGCAGCGTTTGCCACGCGCCACGGTCGCCAAAGATGAGCTCATTGGAGCCGACCGTGGTAATCCACCAGCGCCCAGTGCTGTCGAGGAAGAGCTGTTCGTAAGGGGCGCTGTGCGGTTGTGGCAGCGGGATGGCTTCGAAGCGGGCGCCGTCGAATCTACAGAGGCCGCCGTCGCTCAACACCCAAAGCAAACCGTCCTTGCCGGCCGCCACACCATGCACTGCGCGGGTTGGTAGGCCATTCGCCTCGTCGAATCGACGGATGAACGGCTGCATGTGTGCTTCGTATGCGAGGTCTGCGCCGCCAAGCACTGGCGCGCCGAGGAATAGAACGAAGAGCAAGCCCACGCGTTGCCTAAGCGTACCATGGACCGAGGTTCGAGCAAGGCGGCGCGAAACGCACCCTACTCATGACCGCTACCCTCAGTAGAGGGAGACGCCTCAGATGCCGTCGTTGGTCATGGCGTCCGCGACTTTGGTGTTGCGGGCTACATCAGGATCCTCAGGCAAGAACACCGAGGTTGTGTTGGTCCAAATGCGGCTGCCGTCCGAGCACTCATACGGCGTCAGTCCTGGCCGGCCACCTTGGCTGTATTTGCTGAGCGTGCGGCACTGACCAGCATTCGTTGGGGCGGTGGAAACCGAAAGTTGTCCAACCACGGAGAACGAGCACACTTGTTTGACGCCTAGCGCCGACTTTGCACAGCCGCGGAAGTCCATGTAGCGCCCCATGTCGATGCCGGGATCGAGCACAGCCGGAAGCGACGCGCGGTAGCCTGCGTAAACCGAGGGCGAGATGTTCGTTCCACTCGCGTACGAGCAGGGTTGACAGCTATTCGGGATCCTACTGTCGCATGAAAGATGACTGAAATTCGTTGACGTCTGCAGTGTTAGGTCGCTTGGCGGGACATAGGTCACGGTCAAATAAGACTGCACGTTTTGCGGCGTCACCCGCGTTGCTCCCGCGTAGATGCGATGTTCGCAAAACAGTAAATCCATGCGGTTCCTGCCGTTCGCGATCGCGTCTGGAATGGCCACGAAATTGGGGGCTGTCGCGGAGTAACGGTAGGCCGTTCTAACAACGCCAGCAGCACCGGGGATACCAAACGAATCGCCGAAAAGTGTAAGCTCTGGCAGCGACATCGTCTCCGGTTCGAGCATGGACGGCGCCAATGGACTCGAGCTCGACACACTAAAGGTCACTTGGCCGCTAGCGATGGCACTGGCGAGTGCGGCATCGGCGGAGGCGTTGTACGCACGCAACTGAATGCCGTAGGAACGACCGACCGGACTTTGCGAGCTGATCGTCACTTGGTTGGTTGACGCTAAACAGCTCGCTGGGCTGGGAACATACTTCGGATGAGACATGCGCCCTTCAACCGTCACTTGGCTCCAATCGGAGAGAGATGTGTTGGTCGGCACGCCAGTCATGTCCGCCATGTGCACGGACGTCCCAATGCCCACACAGAACCGCTCTTGGCTCCCGGCCCAGTTCACCGTCACTGTGACGGGCAAGTTATCGCGTGCGCGGAAGATCACACCGGTATGCCAGCCGGTATTCGGCTCGGAAGCGTAGGTCTGACCAGGCGTCGGGGGATTCGCCGCCGCAACGGTCGCGGTGCCTCCGAAGTACGTGCCCATCTGACCCACGTTTGGTGCCCACGCTCGAAACGGCAGCACAGGCGCAAACGAGTTCGGTGCCGCGGCGCCACTGAAGCGCAGCGCAATTCGATTGTGAATAATTCCACTATCGTTAGGTGAATTGCGAGGCTTGGCGAAGTTTTCCTGCGCCGCCAGCGCTTGCGAGAGATGCTCGGTGGTAGCGTTGCTGATCATACCAATGCCGGCCGTGTTCCAACCGGGTGCTAAACCGAGCCCGCCGTGCATCTTGATCTCGTGGATCGTGCCGCCCGCACTATTGAGCACCGTGATGTTGCATGGAGCGTCGGTGATGGGGTGCGCGTCTTCGAACTCGTAAGGAAGCAGAGCGGCGCTGGTAGGATTGTATGCGTCAATCTGCAAGAAGGGGTTCGTCGCGAAAGAACCACAGGTGAACGGGTTCATCCGCCACGCGTAGTGGGTGCTTGCATCGGCCCAATGATCGGACGGGGGACTATTGGTCGTGCCCGAACCAGCCTTGCCATTGCGAGTGGGCGCGCCATTTCGCGTCGGTGCGCCGTTTCGGGTTGGGGCTCCGTTTCGGGTTGGCGCACCAGCGTCCTCGCGCGACCCTACTTCGTAGTTCACGCCAATATCGTCTGCGCCCGCGCAATGCATGAGACTGAACC
>JBIKMD010000185.1:0-6991 GCA_044359465.1 Myxococcota bacterium | reverse complement strand
GATTTGGCTGAATGTGGAGGGTATTCAGCGCCGTCCGGACCTTTGGACGAACCCTGACACCTTTGATCCCGAGCGCTTTTCTGAAGGACGCGCGGAGCACAAGCGGCACCGTTTTGCGTTCATCCCATTTGGCGGCGGTGCGCACACCTGCCTTGGGCTGCAGTTCAGCGAGCTACAGGTGCGCGCGTTCATGCACCTGCTTCTGTCGAACTATGAATGGACTGGGGATGCGAACGACATGCAGTATGTGCCGTTCATCAAACCGAAGAATGATTTGCCACTCCGCCTCCGAAAGATCGCTTAGCGGCGCTCAGGCGATGATTGGTAGCTTGGAGCGTTTTGCAAGACCACGCGCCTGGCCAATCTCGCCGGTAGCGCCAAGCACGACGTAGCCCGGGTCGGAGATGGGCTGTCCGTGGCGGATGTTCTCGTAAAAAAGCTTGTTCGCCGCGGCGGTATTGCACACGCTGGAGCCCGCTAAGGCGGCGTCGCCGCGTTCCGTGAAGCCAACACCAGGGCAGACGCTGCAGTAGCGTTGCAGCTTACAGTCTTGGCACTCGCTCAAATCCTTGAGCTTGAAATTGCGGATGCGCTGGAATGTCGGCGCCGTCTTCCACAGGTTGTAAAAACCGCCCTCAGCGAGGGCGCTGCCAATTTTCTCTCGCCACCATACGCAGGGAAACACATCGCCGCGCGAATCGATGAAGCAGAGGGTGTTGCCGGCCGAGCACACGTGATCGTCTGGGTTGCGAGGCGGCAGCAGGCCGTCGTTCGCCCAGGCGTTGCCGCCACCGAGTAGATATTCTGCGAGGCCAGGCTCAGTGTTGAAGCTCGCTGCCAGCTCCCCTGCGCTGATCCTCAAAGAACAAGGCTCTTTGTTGCCATCTTCCATGGGGTTCACGCGGCCATCGAACTCGGCTTTGGCCCCCATTTTCTGAGCGAGCGCGACGACACTCGCGATTTCGTCTTTGTTCTCGCGCATGATCGGGCACGCCATGATCACGTCAATGCCGGCGTCCAGCAGGCGGCGAATGCCGCGAAGCGACAGTGCGTGGGCGCCTTTGCGCCGTACGACGCGGTCGTGGATCTCTGGGTTTGCGGAGTAAATAGATACCTTCACCTGGCGCACGTTGCTGGCGGCCAAAGTGGCGATGTCTTGTTCGTCGAAGAGCGTGGCAGTCGACAGCAGCTTCACGTTGAAGCGGTACTGACGGGCGGCCGCGATGATCTCGTGCAAGTCTTTGCGTAGGCCCACTTCACCGCCGGTCAGGCCGAGAAATAGGCCTCCCGCGCGTGCGATGTCTGCAAAGATGGCGTCGAGCTGCTTTACGCTGAGCTGATCTTTGATGTGGTGGTCAACGTAACAATGATCGCAGTTGAGGTTACATCTGCGCGTGAGCTCAACGGTCACATACAGCGGGACCACGGCCCGCCATGCGGCTTCTTCCAAACGGGCCAGCGCGTCACCCATCTAAAATGTCTATAACGATTCCCTCGCAGGGGCGAGCGAACCTGGCATCATTTCTTTAATGATCGAGCTCGACAATTCAGCGCGCGCGGATGCGGCTGACGAATCCCTCGCGTTTGCTCAAAAGCTTCGTTCCGGCAAAGCGATTCTGTTTAAGCCACGCGGCCGCTCCATGGAACCGCATCTTCCAGATGGCACGGTCGTCATGGTCGACCCGGTGACCCGCCCGCCTCGCGTGGGTGAAGTCGTACTCTCCGTGTTTGCTGGCACCGTGACCATGCACCGCGTGGTCAAGCTGCGTGCGAACCTAGTGTGGCTCTGGGGTGATGCCATGCGTCACGGGGAAGGCCCACTGCCGATTGACTCCGTGGTGGGCATCGCTCGTACCGCGCCACTGCCATTTGCGGAACGCACCCGGCTGGCCTTTCGTCGCGTGGTCTTCTCGTTGTTTCAATTGTTCGGAGGCTAGCGCTCTCAGATGTTGAAGATTGCAGACAAAACGCCCGCTGGTGAGGCCGCGTTTTTAGCGCGTGCGGCCGAGCACATCGAGCGTTCGATTAAAGGGAAGCGGCATGTGATCGAGATGGCGCTCGTGGCGCTCGTCTCGCGTGGTCACGTCTTGTTCGAAGACGTGCCCGGGGTGGGCAAGACCACACTCTCGCTCGTGCTTTCGCGCACGCTTGGGCTGCAGTTTCGCCGTGTGCAGTGCACCGCGGATCTGCTTCCCTCTGACGTGACGGGTGTTGTCATCTACGACACCAAGACCAGCGAGTTCGAGTTCAAACCCGGACCCATCTTCACGAACGTGCTCTTGCTCGACGAGATCAACCGCGCCACGCCAAAAACGCAGAGCGCCATGCTCGAAGCGATGGGCGAAGGCACAGTGTCCGTTGAGCGCCAGAGTCACAAGCTGCCGGACCCATTTTGGGTCGTTGCCACGCAGAATCCACTCGATTCGCAAGGAACGCATCCGCTTCCTGAGAACCAGCTCGATCGCTTTTTGATGCGTTTGTCCGTGGGGTATCCAGATGCCACGAGCGAGCGCGAGATCGTGATGAGCGGCGGCGCTCCGATTCGTGCGGACAAAGTGCAGCAGCTCATCACTGCGGAAGAGCTAAAAAAATCGATGGACGAAGTGCAGGCCGTACGGGTGGACCCGGCGGTTGCTGATTACGCCGTCGCGCTCTGCCGTGCGACGCGCGAGTCTGCCGACTTTGCGCTCGGTGCGTCTACGCGTGCTGCGGTGGCGCTCGTGAATGCTTGCCGCGGGCTCGCTTGGATGCGTGGGCGCAAGTTCACCATTCCTGATGATGTTGCCGAGCTGTGGTTACCCGTGATGAACCACCGCGTGACGCTTCGCCACGGAACCCAGCAGATAGATCGCATCGCCACGGAAACGGCGCTGCGTGAATTGCTCGTCAAAATTCCAGTTCCTACCTGAGCCATGGTTCGCGAGCGCAAACGGCGCGGCTTTATGGCCACCAATCGGCGTCTCGTGATCACCCGCCAAGGAAAGGTGTTCCTTGGCATCACTCTGGCGCTCGGGCTCGGTGTGCTCAACTCCGGAAACAACTTGCTGTTTTTGTGTCTCGGCTTGTTGCTCAGCATCATCACCGTGTCCGGCATCTTGTCTGAGTGGAACGTGCGCGACTTGAGCTTTGACCTGCGCACGGAAACGCTCGCCATTGCAGGGCGAGAGCACGTCATCGAGCTCACGGTAGAAAATACGAGTGATCGCCGCGAGGCCTTTTCGATCGTGCTCGACGTCACGTTCGTCGCGAAGAGCGCTTGGAGCAAAGACGACGAGCCTTTGCGCCTGAAAAAGAGTGTCACGATTGTACATGTGCCAAAACTCGGCGCGCGGAGCGTTCGCGGCGAAATCATGTTCGAGGAGCGCGGAGACTACGAAGTCGACGAAGTCTCCATGGAGACAGAGTATCCTTTTGGTCTGTTCAAGAAGCAGCGGGTGTTTCTCCCTATCGTCAAGTTGACGGTGGCGCCTGCGCCGGCTCCGCTCGAAAAGGAGATGCAGCTCCCTCCAACAGCCGTCGGCGCGCACACGAGACAAAAACCAGGACATGCCATTGAGGCCTACGACGTACGTGAGGCCGCGCCTGATGAAGACATTCGTAACATCGCTTGGGGCAAGAGCGCTGGGCGGCAGAAGTTGATCGCCATTCGTCGCGCCACGGATGCAAGTGATGCCGCCATCGTCGCTGTGCGGGGTGAGGTAGGAGAGGAAGCCTTCGAGCGGGCGTTGGAGCGTGCAACCACATGCATCATCGAGCGGATGAAGATGGGGCAGCCCACGGGTTTGATGCTCGGGGATGCTACAGCGCCTGTGGCGAGCGGCTCGGCGCATGAGCGCGCGCTTCTGACCATGCTCGGCCAAACAAGCACCGGCAGTAAGAGCAATTCGGCGCCGACGAGTCTTGGCCGCGCGCCGATTGTGTGGATCGACGGATGACCATCTTTCGCGCACAAACCATGGCGCTCTACTTGCTCGTGCTGAGCGCGCTCGGAACAGTGTTCTCTGCAGAGGCCTTCGAATGGCCGCTCGTCGCTGGGATTTTTACCGCGACCTGCGCGTCGCTCATTGTGCCCTATCGCTTGCGTGAGCGCTGGAGCCAGTCGCGTATCGTCATGCTGGGCTTAGTGATCATCCTCGGCGGCGTGCTGCTCGAAGTGGTCAACGGTCAGCGCGACATCATTTCCGGCGCCACTTTGTTCTTGGTGCTCGTCCTGGTCTCGCGGCTGTTTACCAAACGCTCGCCGAGCGACGCGGTGCAAATTCTCACCTTGTCTTTCGTCGTGGTGCTTGCAGGCTCGGCGCTCAATTCGAGCTTCGCGTTTGCGCCGTACTTTCTCTTGGTGATCGTGTGCTCCATTTGGGCGCTCACCACCACACATCTAACGCGCGCTGCAGAGGCCGCACCTGATTTGGCCCGAGACCTACGCATTTCGCGGGGTTTTTGGGTGACCACGAGCGTGCTCTCAGTGGTCGTGTTCGTCATGACCTCGCTGTTCTTCGTGCTCTTTCCGCGCATGGGGCTCGGCTATTTCAAGCCCAAGATTCGCACCTCGCGCACCGCCACGGGTTTTAATGATCGCGTCGAGCTTGGCCATGCTGGCACGCTCGAGAACAACGATGATGTGGTCGCGCGTCTCGAGTTCGATGCGGTGGGCGGAGCACTCAATCCCGACCAGCTCTACTTTCGCGGTGCTACACTCTCGCGTTTTGACGGTAAGCAGTGGCTCAAGTCGAGCCGCGGTCAGAGTGGTGTGCATTTTCGTGCGGACGGCACGTTTCTCCTTCAGAAGAAGGAGCAAAAACTGGAGCACCACTTTCGCTTTTATCAAGAGCCTGGAGAGAGCGAGTATCTGTTTCTCCCGGAGATTACGCACACTGGCCGCTTTTTGCAGGACAACCCACTCGTGGCGGGGCACCAGCGTGTGCGTGTCTATACAGACGATTCGGGCGATGTGACGCTCATTCGTCCCGTGGGCACCGCGATGTCACTCGAGGGGTGGTTTGATCCCAAAGGAGACACGCGCACGGACGAAGATAGCGACGCCCTCGTGGTGCCGGCGACCGATGCGCGCATTGGTGAGCTCGCTAAACAGTGGCGCGGCGACGCCGTTGACGCAGATGTGATTGCAACCAAGCTGAGCGACGGGTTTTTGAACGGTTTCACTTATTCCAAGGAGATGAAGGCGCCGCCCGAGGGCATGAGCCCAATCGCGTACTTTCTCTTCGAACGTAAAGCGGGTCATTGCGAATACTATGCAAGCGCACTCGCGTTGATGTTGCGTCTCAGCGGCGTGCCGGCACGCCTCGTGAGTGGGTACCGCGGCGCAGACTTCAATGAGTACGGCAAGTACTACGCGATCCACGAGTACAGCGCGCACTCGTGGGTCGAGTACCGATCGCAGGGCGTTTGGAAGCGCATCGATCCGACGCCGCCTACGCGCACGCACGATCCAAGCTCTGTACTGGAGAAGGTGGCCGCCCTGTCCGACGTGCTGGCCTATCGCTGGAATCGCTACGTCATTGAATACGATTTGGATCTGCAGATTTCCGCGTTGCGCTCGATCAAAAAAGCGGTCTCGGCCCCCAAGGCGGTGCCCGGCGAGAGCACATCGTTTTTTGCGCGCGCAAAAGAGTACAAGTTCCATGCGATGGGGCTCGTTGCCATTGCGCTGATGGTGGTGCTTGCGCGCCGCCGCCGCGTGGTGCGCGTACCTAAGCAGGTAGAGGCGTCTCGTCTGCTGCGCCGCTTCGAGCGCTTGATGGAGAAGCGTGGGCACGGTCCGAGGCCGCTCCACCAGCCGCACAAAGTCTATTTTGCCAAAGTCAGCGCTGAAGACCCCACCGTGGCCAGCGCCGCGGGCCAGTTCGCCCACGCCTACCTACATGCGCGGTTTTCTGGCGAAGTGACGGATGAAGATGTCATGACAATGCGGGCAGTGCTGGACCAGGTTTCCAAACTGAAAAAACCGCCGGACACAAAACAGCACCTAACGTCGACGTGAAGACGTCCGCAGGCTAGGATTCAAGCGTGGTGAAATTCATCAATCTACCGCCGAAACACAGCAAGAAACGTCTGCTCTTGAACGTCTTGTTGTACGGCACTTTGGTCTCGGCGACCGCCGGTCTCATTGTGGCCATCGTCTTTTACACTTTGTTCTCGCAGGGGCTCCCTGAGTTCAACTCGGTGCAGGAGTACAAGCCCAAGGTTGTCACGCGGGTGTATGGCATCGACAACGAGCTCGTTGGTGAGTTCTCGGTCGAGCGCCGGATTCTCATTCCTTTCGATCGGATTCCCAAAACGCTCATTCAGGCGTTCATCGCTTCGGAAGACGACCAATACTTTGAGCATGAAGGCATCGACTACTTTGGTTTGATCCGTTCGGTGGTCAAAACCATGTATGCCAAGGGCCAGCAGGGTGGTTCGACGATCACCATGCAAGTCGCAAAAAGCTTCCTCGACCCAGAGGTGCGCAAGGGCGCCAAGAAGAAGTCCTTCTATGCGAAAGCCCGCTACAAAGGCTCGCAGATCATCTTGGCGCAGCGCCTCGAATCGACGCTGTCCAAAGAAGACATTCTCTATCTCTATCTGAACCAAATCTATCTCGGCCACGGCGCCTATGGTGTGCAGTCGGCGGCCGAGAATTACTTTCACAAGAATGTGGACGAGCTGACGCTCTCCGAACAAGCGTTGATTGCCGGTCTACCCCAAGCGCCTTCGACGTTTTCGCCTTTTGCACATCCCGAAAAAGCGCGCGAGCGCCAGCGCTACGTCCTGCGCCGCATGATGGAGAACGCGTTCATCACCAAGGAACAACACGAGTCGGCGCTCAAAGAGCCGTTCATTGTGTATCCAAATGAAGACGTGTTCCGAAAAACGGCTCCGCATTTCGTTGAAACAGTGCGCCGTTACATTGCTGACAAATACGGTGAGAAGACGCTCTACGAAGAAGGGCTCGAGGTCTACACGACCATCGACATGGAGAAGCAAAAAG
>JBIKMD010000183.1:0-6992 GCA_044359465.1 Myxococcota bacterium | reverse complement strand
ATCGGACGTAGCGTGGATGGAGCTCGATGCGAGCATTGAGCCCACGATTGGACCGTACGAAGTTTACGAAGACGAGTGGTTCAACGCCAAAGCGGCGTTCGAATCATTCATCGCGCTGCGTGATGACGTTGAGACACAAAAGCTATCCAAGTTTTCGGCGGAGCTACAAGGCATAGAGAATGCCCTGCCGATTGATGAAAAACACAAGAATGCGAAGCTCGCAGCGCTAGCCCCCATTCGTGTGGTCAACGTGGTTTACACGAGCGGAGACGCCAACAAGGCGGTGCAAACGGCGGCGTTCAATCTGCCGAACGACGAGCGGGTCGTGAAAGAAAAAGGCAGCAAGCGTGTGATGCTGAAGAACGTACAAGAAGCGAAATTCAGCAAAGTGCTAGTGCCCATCAGCACGCGCGCGCTCAATGCGAACGATCGCAAAGCCGTTTCCTTTGATGCCTTCTTCACGCACATCCTGATGCACGAGCTCATGCACGGCCTTGGACCGCACACGATTAGCGTGGGCGGCAAAACGAGCACCGTACGCCAAGAGCTCAAAGAGACCTACAGCGCCATAGAAGAAGCAAAGGCAGACATCTCTGGTCTTTTTGCGCTCGCCTTGCTTGCGGAGAAGGGCGTGATTGGAAAGGACGTCGCCGCCGCCATGTACAAAACTTTTTTGGCGTCGAGCTTCCGCACGATCGGCTTTGGGCTCGCCGAAGCGCACGGCAAAGGCATGGCGTTGCAACTCAATTATTTGCTCGACCAAGGTGGTTTTGCCGTCGCCAAGGACGGAACATTTTATGTGAACGACAAGAAGATTGCCGAAGGCGTCAAAGCGCTGACCGCAGAGCTGATGACACTGCAAGCCGAGGGCAACTACGCCAAAGCCCGCGCGCTGCTCGACAAACTCGCCGTCGTGCGTCCCGAGGTGCAAAAGGTACTCGATAAACTCAAGACTGTGCCGGTCGATATCCAGCCAATCTATTCAATGGATTTTTAGCCTTACAAGCCAGTCCCTTGACCACGAGGCATACTGAATGACGATGGCGCGAGTCCTTCTTTTCATTGCCCTCACCGGCTGCAATTTCTCTCAAATTGTCGACACCAGCGCCGGTCAAACGCCGGGGCCCGAGTGCACAGTCACTGGTGACTGCGCGAGCGGTCGCACTTGCGTGGCAGGCCGCTGCTTGACCGAGGAGCAGCGCATCGCTGATGCGCCGGTTCTCACGAGCGTGAGCGGCGAGGATGCAGCGAACCAGATTCTGGCGGGTGTACTGACACTTTCAGGTAGCAAGCTCGCCGCAGTCACGAGCGTCGAGCTGATCGCGGCCAGTGGCCTTGTGCTTGGCGCCTTCGCGCTCGAGAGCGTTGAAGACACACGTCTTGTGATCAGGCTTGGTCCAGCGCTCGCAGCCGCGATCGCAAACGACACGAGCACTACACAAACGCTGCGCGCCACGAGTGTGGCCGGTGCGGGCACCCTCGCGGTGCGCATTGTGAAAGGGCCGAGAGGCAACACGGGCGCAGTTGGTATTGATTCTGCCATTGCAGCAAAAGCGAACGCGCTGCTCGCCGCACCCACGTGCCCAGCGGGACAAGTCGCTCGCGGCCTGCAACCATCAGGCGCACCTGACTGTGTGAGCACCGGGGCCGTCGGTGCGTCCGCGGGCATGGGCATCACCTTGATCAACGAGGGAGGCGCCGTCACGGCGGCATTGAACGGCTCACTCCCGGAGGGCTTCACACTCACCCACGACTCCACCATTCCCTCAGCGCAGCTCGTCGTAGAAAGCCCCGTGCCAACCGTTCGCCTCGAGTCGAGCAATGCACCCGCTGGCGCACACTGGGAGATGCTCGGCGACGTCACGAGTGATGAAACGGCCGCAACGCTGAAGTGGCGTTATGTCGACACCACCGGCACCGCAACGGACGCACTGACCTTCACAGGTGATGCCCGTGTGGTTGCGAAGAGTGCGGTGCTTCCCAGTGTACAATCAGCGTCAGGAACTGGCGTCGTGCCAGGTGATGCCATCGCAGTGAGGAGAAGCGTCGGCGGCCCCGCCTTCGAGCTCAGGCAAGACGGCACAGGTCCGGCCATTCGTGTCCGCGGACAATCTGAGCTCACCAGCGTGAATACAACGGCAAAAAACTTCGCCAACAACGCGGCCACCTCGGGCGCGGTGACGCCCATCTACAACACAGCCAACGCCATGCGTTTGCCAATCTATCGTGTGCAGACTGCAGAGCCAGCCGGCGCCATCGCCACGGCGCAATGTGCAGCGGCGACAGACATTGTGATCAGCGGCGGCTGCGCACTCACTGGCGGCGGTCATTTAATCAGCGGTTATCCAAACAGCGCATCGACCTTTGAGTGCGTGAATGAAGTGAACGGCGTCACTGCATGGGCCATGTGCCTGAAGGGCTACTGAGATGAAGCGCCTTCTGCTCGCAATCCCTTTGCTCGGCATCGCTGCTTTATCCTGGGCGCAAGCGACAACCGTCCTCTCTGGTGTCCAAGGTCCTACGGGCGACCCTGGCACTGACGCGGTTCTGGCACAAAAAGCGACCACACTCGTGGGGAGCGCGTTGTGTGCGGCGGGCGATATCGTCACAGACATCGACGACACCACCGGCGCCCTCGTTTGCACAACGGTGCCAGCGGTGAACGATGTGCTCGCAGGAAACGGAATCAACGTGAACGCCGTTGGCAGCAACCGCGCCGTCTCTGTCAGCGGTGCGTACAACGGTCCACTCGTCGTCTCTGCGCTCACCGTGCGCGAACAAGGCGGCAACCCTGTGCGAATTGTCTTTGGTGATACCGACCCCGATCCAAGTTACTGGGCAATCGAAGCGAAACACCAAGGCGCTGGCCCGGCGGCTTCTGCCGAGCTCTCACTTCACTGCCGGCAAAGCCAATCGAGCGCCGAGTTCACGCCGTTTACGGTCAGCGGCGCCAGTGAGCTCACGACGTCGGGACGCTGGTTTGGCACCGTTGGCGCAAGCGGCTACATCGTCACGAATAACACTTCGACGAGCGCAGTGGAGGTCGCACGCGCGACGCTCACCGAGACGGCCATGGTGGCGCAAGGACGTGTGGACTATTTGGGTCCAGATGCCATCACCGGCGCTTCCGTTAGCGGCAAGACCTTCGCAATCAACGCGGCGCCTAGCGGCCCGGGGCCGGTCCCGCTCTTTCAAGAAGCGAACCCCGTACGCCTTCCTGTCTATCGCGTCTCCGCCGTGGGAACCACAGCGAGCTGCATTGGCGCTGAAGACATCGCACTCGGCGGAGGCTGCAAGAACACCGGGCCCGCCGGCGCTTTCGTCCGCGGCCAAAGGCTCCTCACCAGCTCCTACACTTGTACTTTCACCGCTAGCGGCGAAACCTACGTCACCTGCCTGAAGGGTTTCTAATGCGTGCTCTACTACTAGCGGTGCTCAGCATCAGCGCTTGTGTGTCGACCCCGGAGCTCGCCTCTGTGACCTCACAGCGCCCACTCGATGCGACGGTGCTCGTCGGAGACAAGGGCCCAGCCGGAGAGAGCGCGCTGACGGACGCTGCGCGGCTCGCTGCCATGATTGATGCGGATGCCTGCACTGCAGGTGTCAGCTCGTTCGACGCAGGCACCTGTAGTCCCAGCAACGTCGTTTCGCTCAGCGGAGGAAACGGCATTCAAAGCACCGGCGTGATGACTCCCACGCTCTCCATGTCTGGCACTTTCTTGGGAACGCTAGTGGTAGAAAAAAACAGCGCGGTCGCTCCAGATGCGCCACTCACACTGTTAGAGAATCAAGCAGGGGCAGACGCACCTGGACGAGATTTCACACGTCTCACGCTGCGCGAAACGAGCGTGAGCAACAACGCATTCTGGACACTCGCTGCGCGCACGAACCACGGCACCGGCGTGACTGCGCCGGAACCCAATCCGAACCAGCTCTTCTTCAATGTCTACTTCGACAATGACGGCCCAGAAGCGGGTAATGACAGCATCAACATTCGCGGTCAGGGCGACGTCACCTTCTCGTTCGTGGGTGCAAACAAAGCACGCGTTGAAGCGGAAACCGTTACAGTCTCGAACGGCTCGACGGATGCTGCGATCACGGCAGCTAGCCCCACTGTCGACACGGCCCTCCGCGTTGTGCACTCAGGCGGCGGCGGAGTGGCCATCCGCGTCTTCGGTGGTGTCGACATCATGAACACCGTCGCCCCCGGGATCACGCCAAGCACCTTGTACAACAATGCTGCGGCCAATCACGCCGGCGTGAACGGAGTCAGACTGCCGATTTACCGAGTGAGTGAAGTCGGCAGCGTCGCGATTGTCGATGCCAACTGTCAAAACACAGACGTCGTGGTTGGAGGCAGTTGTACGGCAGAGAGCGCTTCGTTCTACGTGATCAGCTCTGAGCCCGATGTCAGCAACAGCCAGTGGCGCTGCCAGTTCAGCGGCGCCGGTGCACACACCGCAACCGCATCTTGCCTAAAGAGTTATTGACTATGATGACCACGCTTTTTCTTCTTCTCGCCAGCGTCCCAGCGACTTGGCAAAACGTCTCCGAAAAACAAGGTCTAGTGCTTCAAGCGCGCGAGGTCGAAGGGCAACCCTACCCAGAGTACATGGTCAGCGGGACGAGCACGCTGACAGTGGAAGAGATCGACAAACGCTTTGTCGAGCGCTTCATGACGGTGAAGGACTCGCGCGTGGAGCGCACCATGCTCGAACAGTCGGCAAACAGGATTGTGTTCTACGATCGCATCAAAGCGCCCATCGTAAGTGACCGTGACTACGTGCTCGAGTTCACTCGCAACTTCGACGAGAAAGCCAGAACGCTGACCTGGAGCTTCAAACCTGCGCAGACAGAACGAAAGCCATGCGACGGCTGCGTGAGAATGCCAGCCATTCAAGGCTCATGGACCTTCAGTGGTGCAGAAAAAGGCAGCAAACTTCAGTACGTCGTGTATTCGGATCCAGGCGGCTCCGTACCAAAGGGCATGGTCGTGTCGAACCAAAAAGAGAGCTCGATCATCCGCGCCCGTCTCGTCCTGAATGCGCTGGAGCGCTGACACCTGCGAAGGTAGTCGCTTCGAGCTCGCGTAGCGCACCTTCAAAACGCTGCGCGAGCTGCTCGCGCTGAAGCAAGCGTTCAGTGGCAAGCACGCTGAAGTAGAGCTTTCCCGCGTAGCTCCATGCCGTCACATTGAGACCAACGCTTTGTACGAGCGGCCCTACAGAATAGATTTCATCGAGCCGCGCAGACCCAATGTAGCGTTGCCGTTTTGGTCCAACGACGTTGGCGAGCACAAGATTGATGGGAGGCGTTTTGAAACGCGGCGCCAGCGTGCACCAAATGAAGTGCTGCATCCACGGTAGCAGACGCTCGGACCACGCGGCAAAGGTGCCGCCGCCACGCGCCGAATTGCGATCTTTAGTGCGTTGGTTTCCAGCTTGGATCAAATGAAGTCTTTCGAGTGGATCCGCGATGTGAATGGGAAGCTCGGCAAAACCGTTCGACACGCGATTGCCGAGTGCGTGATCCGTCGTCTCGAGCGCCAGCGGCATGGACGCGATGAGCGGCTTACTCGTATCCCCGTGCGTTGCGAGCTGATGCTCTCGGAGCGCACCTGCCGTGAGCGCATAGATGAGATCGTTGACCGTCACATCCAAGCGTTTGCCGAGCGCACGCACGCGCGCAAAAGAAAGATCGAAATGTGTAAACGTGCGTACGCGCTGCAACGGACCGTTGGCAGCAAAACGAGCACCCGCAAACAACATGCGTCTCGGATTGCGATACTTCCAACCTGCGCGCGCTCCCAGCAGCGTTCGCACGAGCAAAGCAGGCGTGAGTGCGATTTGTAGGAAACGGTGGCTGAGTGCAGACGCGATGAGACTCAGCCCCGAAGGTGCGAGCGCAGGCTTAGGTAGCACCACTGGCGAAGGAGGGCGCATGCTAGTTTTGGCGATGGCACGAAGCATCTTGGCCGCCGCGCCACCGTCCGCAAGCGCGTGATGCAGCTTGAGCACCGCAGCAATGCGTCCACCAGAGAGCCCCTCGATGATGGTCAGATGCCACAACGGTTTTCCCTGCGGCAGCATCCCCTCTGCTACGTGCGCAATCGCTGCATCTAGCTCCGTGTCGTCAGCAAGCGTCGTAAAGGACACGTGCGAGTGCACATCGACTCGTTGCGCGTCATGCCACACGGGGTGAAATAGACCTCCAGGCACGGGCAAGATCACCTTGCGCAGCGCCGGCAGCAGCCCCAGGTGATCACTAACGACGCCTAGTAGTTGCGCACGCGTAGGCGCTTTGGTCAGAAACGTGAGCACACCGATTTTCAGCGTATGCATAGGCGCGTTTTCAGACTCGCTGTAGAGAAAGCTCGCATCGACGCCGCTCAAATGCGGCAAGGGCGTTGTGGCAACAGGTAGCGTTTTACCGTAGCTCAACCGAAGGAAACGCTCCGCGCCTTCCACAATCGAAACGCTGCGCATGGACGGCAGCAAATCGAAATTGTGGTTTGCGCCCTGAACTTCAACGTAGATCACAGGCTGCTCGGAAACAGCACGCAGACGTTCAACGAAACGCCGCGCATCCTGCACAGGCGTCATCGTATCTTTGTCTCCGTGAACTATGAAAAATGGCGGCGCGTATTTGTTGACGCACGCAATGGGTGACGCATTTTGGTAGTGTTCATCATTTCCGCTGCGAGGCACCTGCATGACGACGTGTTCAACACGCTCGAGAAAGTGCCGCGAGCGCGCGTCACTGCTGAAGTCATAGACGCCGTAGAAGGACAGTGCGGCCTGCACTGACGTATCGGCCTGTTCGAAGCCTGGTTGCAGCGCGGTTTTGTTTTGCGTCAGCGCAGCGAGTGTCGCCAAATGACCACCCGCCGAGCCGCCACTCACGGCAATGAACTTGGCATCGACGCCAAGCGTATCTGCGTTTTCTCGAATCCAGGCAATGGCGCGTTTGACGTCGTGCAAGTGCTCTGGGAA
>JBIKMD010000182.1:0-7001 GCA_044359465.1 Myxococcota bacterium | reverse complement strand
ACCAGGTGTTCGCAGGTGAGCTTGTGCGTGGAGTAGTGGCTGATGGGCGAGACTGGGTCATCAATGCGCCGCGGGCCGCTCAAGTGCCGCGACTTACCAAAGACCTCGACGGACGAGCTGAACAGCAGGCGCGGTCGCGACGTTTGGTTCAAGCAGGCCGCGATCAGATGCTTAGTGCCGCTAACGTTGGCTGCTTCTGCGGCGCCCGGGTCACGTTCGGACTGAGGAGGCAGAACGAATGCTAGGTGAAGGACAATGTCTTGTCCCTTAACGCCCCGGGCGACTGCTTGCGGATCACTGAGATCGCCGTAGACCACACGCACTTCGGGAAACTGCGAAGCTGCTCGCCTGTTTTTGCGGGAATCGCGCGCGAGTACGGTCACCTCGTGGTGCTGCCGTTTCATCTCGGCAAGCACCCAGCGTCCGAGCATTCCAAACGCACCGGTGATCAAGACACGCGCCATGTTGTGGTGGAATCATCCGAGGTCTGATCTGTCAAGCACGCAGCGGAGCGCACCGCGCGGGTTCAAGCGGCATTTGCGTAGAGGCGCAGCTTGTTTTCGATTGCTGGCGTGACGAGTCCGGCATCACCCAAGGTCTTGAGCGCTAACTTTGCAGCCTCTGCCGGCGATGCGACGAAGGCCTGCGGCGATGCGGCAGGGTTCACCCAACGAAGCGCCGTCATGAACCCACGCGTGAATTTTGAACGTACGATGATGATGTTGAGTAATACACAGCGGGTGGCGGCTTCCCGCAGATTGGCATCGACCTCTGCTGCGAGCTTGCGCACCGCGGCGTCAGGCATGCTCATTTCCTTGATGTCGTTGACGACGACGATCTTGTCGACCCGCGAGAAGACATCGCGCATGCGTCGTTCCATCTCGGTGAACAGCTCCGCCCTATTGGTGTTCTGAAAGGTCGTGAGCAGCAATGGCAGCGCGCTGTCGTCGAGCTCGAATTCTGGCATCTTCGGAGGGTAGCTCGGCCCGCCTCAGGAGGGAAATCAAAAAGCGATGCACGAGGGCGACTCTGGGAAAACCCTCTTTGTTCGACAGGCGTGAGTTGTCACTGAAGCAGCGTGTGTTTGGCCAATTTCTCGAGCAAATACGTTCGTAAGACAGCTACACGCGGGGGCAGTGAGCGCACGCTTTGGGAAACCAAGAACAGTGGCGCCTCCTGCAATGACACGGCTGGAAGCACGCGCACGAGCGCACCCGCTTGGACGTCGCGTGCAGCGAGAAGCGTAGGCAGCAGCGCAATTCCACCGCCTGTACGCGCAATCGCTGCGAGCACAGAAAAATCTGCGCACGCTACTGCGGGTGGGGGCGCTCCTTCCCCGCCAAACGAACGTTGGCCCTTCGGCACAAGAGGCCAGAGTCCATCATGTTCGGCGAGCTGTTCGAGACGCAGCGGTGTACCGCGCTGCGATAGGTAAGTGGGGGCAGCAAAAAATCCCGCCTCTAGGTCTGCGATTTTCCGAGCGACGAGCGCTTCGCCATTCGGACGGCCTACGCGCAGTGCCAGGTCGATGCCTTCTTTGACAAAGTCTACGATGTGACTCGTGATCACCACTTCAACGCGCACCGCCGGAAAGCGGGCGCGAAATGGAACGAGCGCAGGCCCAAGAATCTCTCGTCCGATTTCTGCCGTGGTGGTGATCCGTGTGACGCCCGAGGGTCCCGCTGGGCGATCCGAGAAGGCCTCGAGCGTCTCATCGATACCTGTGAGCAGTGGGCCAAGACGCGCCAGCAACGCAACGCCCTCCGGTGTCAAACGAACGGCGCGGGTCGAGCGTGCAAACAGAGGCACCGATAGCGCAGTCTCTAGTGCGCGCACGTCCCTGCTGATTTTGGACTTGTCCAGGCGAAGCAGCTCGGCCGCGCGCGAGAAGCTCGCAGTCTGTGCGACCTGCTGAAACACGCGGAGAGTCTCCAGTTGAATTGTTGCCATATAGCAACAGTCTATCACGAAATCACAGATTGATGATAACGTCATGCGGCCGTACCGTTGGTGCATGAACAACACACTACTGTTTTCCCTTGTCTTGCTGATCTCTGCCTGCTCAACCTCTTCGCCTTGGGTGCCGCTACGTGCGGATGCTCCGGCGCCATCTGAACTGACGCTCGTCTGGGTGGGCCGCGGAGAATGCGAGCGTTTGGAAGATGGCGTTTGGGTGAGACGCCCAGAGTTCGATTATGACTTCAACGTAGAGCAGCGCCGCTATGCAGACCGCTGGGAATCCGTGAAGTCGATGCGTCGTTCGCATCCGGGCTACGACGGGTCGGCAGGTGATCGGCTGCAGCACCTGTACTTCGTGTTGCGCGTTCCTGGAACGGATGCGCGCGCTCCGGCCATGAGCTCGCTTGGTGCCGGGGAGTGGCAAGCTGACGGAGACTATCGCAATGCCGTAGTGTCGTTGGCCGCGGCTGGCGTCAGCAAGCTTGCTCCCTTCGACAATTACCGCATCACGCAACTCTATAATTATGAAGCGGGAACGCTCACCGAACGCGTCGATCTGAACAAGGGTGACCGTGCGTGGGTTCGCATGAATGAGAAGGCCACACTGTTCGCGGCGCGCACTTTCGATGCTGCGCCCACACGTCGCGCCCCGTGATTCGACCGCATCTCTTGCCGTGAGGCGGTGCGCCGGGTCATGGGGCAGGGGTGAAGCGTGCGCATTCAGGTCAGCTAGAGCTCGATTTTTCACGGCTACCGCAAAAGCCGAAGACTGAAGCAACTACCCGTGTATTCCTCGACTGGCGCGTGCCAGCGCTCGAGACGACGGCTGACTGGTTACTCGCCAAGGCCCCTCCTCATGATCGGGTGATCGACTTGCAACAATACGTTGCGTGCCTGCCTTCTGCGCGCGCCGGCAGGCGCTTGCTCGAACGCCTTGTGGATCGCGCCGAACAGAAACACCGAGGGCTGCTCCCTCCCCAAATCGTGACCCTCGGTGCGCTTCCTGAGCTGCTCTACGTTTGTGAAGAGGCTGTCGCCACGGACGAGCAACGGCTGCTCGCTTGGGCAGAAGCTGTCAGTGCGAACGATGTCACACCGCTCACGGCGGGGTCTCCATTGAGCGATCCGCGGGCGCTCGCGGCCACTTTGATGAGCCTGCAGGACAATCTTGCTCTCGCTCGCCTCTCGTTCGCCGAGGTGTGTGATCGCGCCAAAGAGGACGATCCGGTGCGGCGTGAGCGCTGGCGCTTGTTGCAAACACTCTGCGATGCGCAGAACGAAACACTCGCGGCTGCTGGTTTCATCGATGTGCATGCCGCGCGTGAGCGTGCGCTCAAGTCTGGGGCCGTGTTCGCCGAGAAGTCGATCGTGCTCGTGTCTTGCGTAGATCTTCCTCCTTTTATGCACGCCATGCTGCGATCGATTGCCGCCCACGTGACGCCGCTCGTCTTTGCGCCGGAGCGTATGCGTGATCGCTTTGATGATCTTGGTGCGTTGCAGACCATGCCTTGGCTCAATGCGCAGATCGACGTGCCTGCAAGCGCGATTCACTTCTGTTCGAGTGCGCGCGAACAAGGAGCCGCAGTTCGGGATGCCATCGCGGCGCTGGCAGAAGACGTTGCGATAGATGAAGTCACAGTGGCTGTGCTCGATGAAGAAGTGATTGCGCCCATTGAATCCGAGCTGGCAGAGGAGGGCGTGGCGGTGCATCTCGGTATGCCCCGGCCATTCTCGGCCAGCGCGCCCGCGCGTTTGCTGCTCGCCACGCGTGATTTTTTGGTCGCGCGTGAGATGCGCGCGTTTTCCGTTTGGGCGCGGCATCCCGATGTAGAGAAAAAGCTACATATGGGGCCCCGCCTACTCGACGCGCTCGATACGCTACGCACCGAGCACTTCGTAGAGACGTTCGCGCCGCCGTTTTTGGGTCGGCCGCACGAGCAAGGCTTGCTTGTTGATCTGCACGGCCGTGCGCTCGATCTGCTGGGCCCCCTTGCGCATGAGGACGAAGCCTCGCTTGCGACGTGGGCAGAAGAGACGGTCCGCTTCATTGCGCGGGTCTATGGTTCATTGAGCCTGTCCAAAGAGCATCCGGCCGAACGCGCTTTGCTCGATGCGCTGGAAGCGCTCATGGCGCTATGCGAACGGCTCGCGGTGAAAAACGCACTCACGGCGAGGCAGATGAAAGCCTCGAGTGCGCTCGATTGGATCTGTTTCATGTTGAAAGACGCCACGCTGGCGCCGCCGCCTATCGATGTTGCGATTGAGGCGGTGGGGTGGCTCGACGTATTGCTCGACGACGCACCAGCCATGGTTGTCACGTCCATGAATGACGGCTTCGTGCCAGAGGCCGTCAATGCGGACGCATTCTTGCCCAACGCGATGCGTACGAAGCTCGGCCTCATCGACAATGACAGGCGCCACGCGCGTGATGCCTACATTCTCTCGGCGGCGCTTGCGACCAAGCCGGATATCAGCCTCGTTGTGGGCTCACGCACGCTCGTTGGGGATCCGTTGCTTCCTAGCCGTTTGCTCTTCGCTTGTGATGCGGAAACGGCAGCCAAACGGCTGCAGGCGTTTGCCGCGCACGAGCGCTTAGCGCCGCCGCGTGAGTTGCGCGCAGCTTCACGCATCGAAGTGCCCATGCCACTTCCTCTCGAACGGCCCATAGACACCATGACCGTGTCCTCGTTCCGTTCGTATCTGGCCTGTCCTTATCGCTTCTACTTGCGCCACGTGTGTCATCTCTACGCCGTCAACGACGAGCAGCACGAGCTCGACGCTGGTCAGTTTGGCACGCTCGCGCATTTGGTTCTCAATGATTTTGGCACCTCGCCCACAGCCGCCTCGAGCGACGCAAAAGAGATTAAACAGCTTCTGGATGCGGCGCTGCGCGAACGCTCGCTGCAGACCTTTGGTGCGTCGCCCCCCACGGCAGTTCGCTTGCAGCTCTCGCAGCTCGCTGAACGCCTGAGTCACTTCGCCATCTGGCAAGCCCGTTGGTCGCTTCAAGGTTGGCGCATCAAACATTGCGAGCTCGAGCTGAAGAACGTTCCCTTCATGGTGGACGGCGAGCCAATGGGACTTCGCGGCAAGATTGATCGTGTGGATGAACACCCTGATGGGCGTGTGATGGTGTTCGACTACAAGACCAGCGACAAACCGAAGCCGCCCGACCTAGTGCATCGCAGAAAGGGCGTGTGGGTGGACTTGCAACTTCCGCTCTACCGCAAGCTATGGCGTAGCACAGGCGACGTTCGTCCGATCACCCTGGCGTACATGAGCATTGCGCCCTCACTGCACGAGACCAAAGAGCTGCCAGCCGCGTGGAGCATCGACGAGCTGAACGCTGCCGACGCACTAGCCGAAGAGGTCGTGCGCAAAGTGCGCGCCGGTGCGTTCTCGCAGATCACACGCCCAGCGCCGCGTTTTTCCGAGGAGTACGCGGCCATTTGCCAAGATGGGCAGCTCGTGGACGACGAGGAGGTGGAGCCATGACCCACGTGCAGATTCGCGCGTCCGCAGGCGCCGGTAAGACCTTTCAGCTCACCAATCGTTTTCTCGGCATTGTTGCACGCGGCGAGCCGGTCGAGCACTTGCTGGCTTCTACGTTTTCTCGCAAAGCCGCGGGGGAAATCATCGAACGCGTCTTGCTTCGCCTTGCCGATGCTGCGCTTGACGAAACCAAAGCGCGCGCGTTGGGCAAGCACATCGGTCTAGATGGTTTTGGCCAAGCCGCCGCGCGCACGCTGCTTCTCAGTGTAACAAAAAGAATACATCGCCTCAGCATTGGCACACTCGATGCGTTCTTCATGGCGCTGGTGCAGAGCTTCGGTTTTGAGCTCGGGTTCGCGCCCGGTTGGAAGATCCTCGACGAAGCGATGCTCGACGTCGTTCGCCAAACGGCCGTTCGCCAAGCGCTAGAAGAGGGTAATGACGCCGAGATCATGCAGCGGCTGAATGCGATCTATCGCGGCGAACCTCGCCAGTCGGTGTTTGCCAAGATCGATGATGTGGTCAAAGCGCTTTTGCCTGACTACCTCGAGTCAGGCCCTGAGCCTTGGGCGTTTCGGCCGAACGTCGATGCACCCGCGCGAGCGCTCGCTGATGTGATTCGTGATCTCAAAGCCCTCGCCGTCGAACCGCGCTTGGAAGAAGCGCTGGCCGGCGACGTGCGTGCGCTTGAGCGCGACTTCAAAGCGCTCTTCGATAAGGGTCTATTCAAAGCGTATTTGAACAACCCGGACGCGCCTTCGTACAACCGCAAAGCGCTGCCTCCTGCGCTGACCAACTTGATGCATGAAGTGCGCGATCATGTTCGGCTTCAGCTCGTCGATCAGCTCGCGGCTGAGATGCGGGCTTACGCTTCGCTACTTCAAGCCGTCACGCAGCGCATTGCCAAGCTCAAAGCACGGCTCTCCGGCTATGGCTTTGACGACATCGCACGCTTGCTTGCAGCGCGGCTCATGGCCGGCCTCGATGATGGAACCCTTGCTGAAGTCTACTTCCGCTTGGACCAACGTATCCACCACATGTTGCTCGACGAGTTCCAGGATACCTCCCTTGCCCAGTGGCAGGTGTTGAGCGGACTTGCCCGAGAAATCACGTCTCATTTTGACGGCTCTCGCAGCTTCTTTTGCGTAGGGGATGTCAAACAAGCGATCTACGGTTGGCGCGGTGGTGTGAGCGAGATTTTCGATGCCATCACCAAAGAGCTGCCGAACGTTTCGACCGAGCCCCTCAACAAAAGTAGGCGTTCGTCGAAGATCGTGATCGACGTGGTCAATCGGATGTTCTCGTCGCTCCCGTCGAACAGCGCACTTGCAGACTATGCGGTTGCGAGAGACCAATGGCTCAGCGGCTTCTCTGCGCATGAGACGGCGCAAGAGGAGTTACCAGGTTATGCGCGTGTAGTCGTGGCCAAAGCCGCCGACGACGCGACTGAGCAACATGTTGTCACCTTGGGCTTCGTTGCTGATGAGGTGAAACGTTTGCATCTCGAGGCACCGCAGCGCTCGATCGGTGTGCTCGTGCGCCGCAATGCT
>JBIKMD010000181.1:0-7040 GCA_044359465.1 Myxococcota bacterium | reverse complement strand
TTGACGATACGATCGTCGAGAAGCGTTTCCTTGGCGTCAAAAAGACAGCAACGAAGCGCCCCTTCAAACGTTCTGGCCTGGAGGCTGAAGCGCACCGCGCCAAGGTTCGCATCGGGATTCCCAAGGTGCTCAACATTTGGAGCACAGGACCGTTTTGGCGGACCTACTTCGAGACTCTCGGCGTGAAGCTACAGCACGTCGTGTTTTCGGACGACACCAGCGAAGAAATGTGGCTCGAAGGCGGCAAGTACGGGTCGATCGATCCGTGTTACCCGTCCAAGGTCGCGCAAGCGCACGTGCACAACCTACTCTTCACACACCACAGCGAAGAGAAGCCGCTCGACTACATCTTCTTTCCCTGCATCACGCACATCGAAACCCAGATGGTGGGTGTGATGGATACTGCGTCCTGCCCGATCGTGGCGGGCGCGCCCAAGGTCATGAAGGCGGCGTTCACCAAAGAGATCGATTTCTTCGCCCAGCGCGGCATTCGTTACATCGATCCTGCGATCACCTTCACGGAGCCGAACCTGCTCAAGAAGCGCATGTTCCAAACCTGGGCGAATGAGCTGCAGATCACCGAAGACGAGAGTGACTTCGCCTGCGAGGAAGCCTGGAAAGCGCTGCGCGATTTGGACCGCCGTATGGAGCGACTCGGCAAACAAATCCTCGAAGAAGTAGAGAACAATCACGACATCGCACTGCTGATGATCGGGCGGCCCTACCACTCCGATCCGGGGCTCAACCATCAGATCATGGATGAGTTCCAAGTGCTTGGTTACCCGGTGCTGTCGATGCGCTCGATCCCAAAAGATCCGGCATGGCTCGAGCGCTTCTTCAAGGCCGACCTAGAAAGTAAACGCATCGATCACGTCATGAACATCTCGGACGTGTGGCCAGAGAACTACAGCGCCAATAGCGTACAGAAAGTTTGGGCCGCCAAGTTCGCCGCACGCCACCCGAACGTTGCTGTGCTCGACCTGTCTAGCTTCAAGTGTGGTCACGACGCGCCCACGTATGGGCTCATCGACAAGATCATTGGCGACGCGGGAACCCCATACTCTGCGATGCACGACATCGACGCGAACAAGCCGTCCGGCTCAATCAAGATCCGCGTGAAAACTTACGCGCATAGTTTGAGCATGCACCGCGAGCGCTTGACCGATTTGGCCAAGAGCAAAACCGAGATCAAACTGCGCATCGAACAGAAGCGCATCGAGCTGATTGAAATGAAGCGCAAGCAGCTCGGAACTTTGCCCGACGCGCTCATGGCAGAGCTCGCGGCCTCGCGCGAGCGCATGGCGTCCTATCAACGCGCCCTCGCCCCCATTGAACAAGAAGCCCCCAAATCAGACGCGCTCGTAAGCATTCGCCGCCGTCCAGAACAACAACGGAGCCACGCATGACCATTCAAACCGAAGACCTCAAAGAGCTCGAAGCACAACTGGCGGCGCTTGATTTGGAGGCGCTAAACGCGCTCGAGGACAAGCCGAAGAACCATTGGCAAGACGAAGTGCCAAACACCTTCACACGCGACCAGCGCGCGCACACCACCATCCTCGTCAGCGGTTTGACCATGGCGCAGGACTTGTTCGTGCAGAGCGCGCTCCGCGGCGTTGGCTACAAAGTCCAGCACATGGACTGCCCAGACACAGACGCGCTGCGTTTTGGCAAAGAGTTCGGCAACCGCGGCCAATGTAATCCGACGTATTTCACGGTCGGCAATTTGGTGAAGCACCTGTCGACCCTCCGTTCGCAGGGCATGGAGACCAAAGACATCGTCGAGAACTATGTCTTTCTCACCGCCGGCGCGTGCGGCCCGTGTCGCTTTGGCACCTATGTGACCGAGTACCGCAAAGCGCTGCGTGACTCGGGTTTTGATGGCTTCCGCGTCATGCTCTTTCAGCAAAAAGGCGGTCTCAAACAGGCCACTGGCGCCGAGCTTGGCCTCGAGCTGTCACCGCCGTTTTTCATTGGCATCGTCAAGGCACTGCTTGCTGGCGACGTGCTGAACGCCATTGGTTATCGTATTCGTCCTTACGAAGTGGAAGCGGGCGCCACGGACAAAGCGCTCGATCGTTGCAAAGCGATCATCGTTCGTGCGCTCGAGAATAAGACCAACATTCTCGTTGCGCTCGCGCGTTGCCGCTTCGAGCTCGCCGCCGTGAAAGTGGACCGTTCGATCAGCAAACCCAAAGTCGCGATCATTGGCGAGTTCTGGGCGATGACGACAGAGGGCGACGGCAACTACAAGCTGCAGCGTTTCCTCGAACAAGAGGGCGCCGAGGCGGACGTTCAGCTCGTCACTGCGTGGCTGCTCTATAATATTTGGGAAGGCAAATACGACACCGAAGAGCGCATGACGCTGCGTACGGACGACAAAGCGCGCAAAGGGCTCGCGGGTGTGAACATTGCCAAGAAACGGGCCACACTTGCGGTGGCAGACGTCGCCATCCGGCTTTTGTTCCAATCTTTCGCCAAAATCATTGGGCTACATGGCTATCCGTTGCCGAACATGCACGACGTGGCGGACGTCAGTCATAAACATTACGACAACAACCTGCGCGGCGGGGAAGGGCACATGGAGGTGGGCAAGCTCATCCTCAATGTCATTCACAGCAAAGTGAACATGACGCTGAGCGTGAAGCCCTTTGGTTGTATGCCCTCGTCCGGTGTCTCAGATGGCGTGCAAAGCTGGGTGAGCGAACGTTATCCGGACGGCATCTTTTTGCCGATCGAGACGACCGGCGATGGCGCGGTGAACGTCCAGAGCCGCGTGCAAATGATGTTGTTCAAGGCCAAGCAGTTGGCGCTCAAGGAGCGTGACGAAACGCTCGCTGCCTACGATCTGTCGCTCGACGAGCTCCGCGCTTTCTCGGCGCGGTTTGGTTCGTTGTTCAAGCCGCCACATGTGCACGGCAGCAGCGCAGCCGATTGGGCTGAGCTCTATGGCACCATCAAACACCCACTGCGCGCACTCAAACGCCGCAGTGAACGTGCCAAGAAGATTCAATCGCGCATGCAGGACGCGCTGACGCCTGCGCCCAAACAGGCCGCGCCCAGTCCGAAGAAAACAGCGCTCGAGGTTCTTAGCTGATGTTCGCCTTCTTCATCCTTCTCTACGGGTCGATTCTCATTCCGCGCGCGTTGTTGTCTCCTGCGCTCAGTCGGCGCCTAGGAACGATGGAGTATCTGTTCGGTCATCTACGCGACCATACCGTGGGCCTCGTGGCGGTGACGCTCGCGGCCTATGATCTGACGAGCATCGTCTTTGGTGCACCGTTCGGCATCTCGCAGCTTGCGCACGTGCTGGTCGCGCAGCTTTCCATTCTGTCGCACCACCGGCACGTGGAATCGGGTTTGGCCATGACCGAGTTCATGCGCGTCAACCCCACAGTGCATCCGCAAGAGTTCTTCGATCGTTACTACGATCGGCTGGGGCCTCGCACCGAAGCGCCGCCTACCAAAGCGCAGCAAGTGATCGATCCGCGTGATGTGTCGTTCATGACAGGTGCGCCGCCCAAACAAAGTCTTCTGCCCTTGCTTCGAGGACTCTTCGACACCGCTATCTTCGCTCGGAGCGCCTATCGCACGCTCACGGCATGCGGATCGCAGTATGGTCGCGAAGTGTTCGACGCCATGGCGACGCTGTGGGGTTCACGCATGCTTCAGCTCTTCGGCTCGCGGCTCACGGTCAAAGGACTCGAGACCTTCGCGCAGCTCGAAGGGAAGGTGGTGCTCGCGTTCAATCACAAGAGTCACCTCGATTTTGTCTTTGCTTTCTTCGCGCTTGCAACGGCTCGTATGAAAAACGGGCGCCGATTGCGCGTGCGCTACATCGCAGCCAAGGACCACTTTGTCGACAACGTCGTTGTGTATAGCTGGCTCGCAGTGGGTAGGCTGATCGAGGCGGTGGACATGGTGTTTGTCGACCGCAAGGGGAAAGGGCAAAGCGCTATCGATGATGCGGCGCGCAAGCTGGCGTCACTGCCTATCGACATCGCGATTTTCCCGCAGGGCACCCGCGCACTCGCGCACATTGGACCGAACGGTGAACGGCTGGATGCGGGCTACTACACGGCGAGTACCAAGACGGATTCGCCGCTTGCGCATTTGAAAAAAGGCGCCGCGCATTTGGCGCTAGAGACGGCCGAGCTCACGGAAGCGCCTGTGCACATCGTTTGTATTGGCATTCAGGGCACGGCAACGCTCGTGCCGAAAGGGAAGTTTCCAGTCCAGTCGGAAACACACGTCACCTTTGAGGTGGCGGGCGTGCTGACGATCGATCCAGCGAACCCACCTGAGATCGACACGATTCAGCGCACCATCGATCAACACCTGACGCGGGTGCTGCGGATCAACGAGGTGCTGCTTGCCCGCCTCGAAGAAGTCGATCCCTCGCTGCACATCACTTCCGCCGGTCCCCGCTTATTCTCGGCTCTTGATTTTGCCTGCGCTGCACCGCCCCATGAGCACCGTCTCGAGCACATCGCACGTGCGCTGCGCGAGGAGCTCGCGGCAGTCGAAGGGTCAGAGCTTCGTGCCGAGACTGACTCAGCGTTTCTTCGTATTCAGTAGCGCCTACCGGTATCGACCGGTCCTCCAAACCTAACGCTCGGTTTTCTCGCTTGCGACGAAGTCTCGCAACCGTGTCAAGCAACTTGACGATATTGTCATGTGTCCTTGACGCAACAGAGCTGTCTCGCGGTTTGGCAGAGCGTAGTCGCTCACCAGATCTCCCTTGTTGGCCGTAAGCTGCCTGCCACCCTTCGCGGCGGCATTCGTTTCGAATCACAAGGGGCGCAAAGGCCTTTTTTCCTGTGGTTGAACGGCCCCGCCACAGCCTTTGTTGCCAATCTCGAGCACCCGGAGACCACGGTCTCAATAGACGAAGCGGCGCTCGCTGATGCCCTTCGCGGCCGGGCTTGCGCTCGCCCGGTGTTCGAGGTGAGCGGCGACTCGATTCTATTCAATACACTTTTCTCTGAGCTGAAACGATTGTCAGTGCCTACCTCGTCGCTGTCCGTGCGCGAGATCCGTCTTCAACCCCGAGGTTTTTGATTTATGCCATTGCCGATTTCCAACAACCCAGCCGCCCCACAAGCCCAAACTGCGACCGCAGATACCGCTGCACCAGCGCAAGCGGTCGCGACCCCGCAGGCCACACCTACACAAACGGCGGACACCATTGCGCCGCCTGTTGCCGCGACTGCCCCGCGCATTCCGGCGCATCTCGAAAATTTGTCCGCAGAAGCCGCAGGCTTGTTTCCGGCCGATCTCGATGTTCAAGGAAAACTGGCGGAGCGATTGCAACGTTTTGCCTCACGTTGGCCTGAGCACGTTCGCATCATCCCGGATGTGCGTTTTGCTTTTAGTGATACTTCTTCGAAGAGCCGCCGCATGGTGGTGATCGCCAATCAGAACGAAGCAGGCGTCAAACTGTCAGACGTTGAGCAAGCGGCGCTCGTCAAAGACTACATTCGTGCGATCGGCGCGAACACCGTGTCGTACCCACTCAGCGAAGGCGCCGGCCACCTGTATTCACGTATTGGCGAGAAGAAGCTCGACTTCTGCTTCGGCGGCATGACCAAGCGTGACTACAATCCGAATGGCTATCGCAGCCTCGAGTCGATCGTCGAGCTGAGCCCGGACGAGATGCGCAATCTGGCGACCTATGCTGGCAACAGCATGAAGACCACAGCGGCCACGCTCGGTGGGTTCACCGCTGGGGCGGGTCCATCGAAGGGCTCTAAGTCGACGCTCGAGGACAACAAGCCGACCGACCCTGCTGAAAAGCACAACTGCACGTCGTGGATGGCCATGGCGCCGATTGGTCCTGGTGGTCAGCAATTGCGCGAGCTCGTGGGCGCGGGTGGCTGGCAAGTGCACGACAATCCAGGTTGGTGGAGCAAATATCTGACCAGTGCTTCGCGCAGCCCGCGTACCGAAAACGTGGTGTTCTGGGAAAACAAAAAGCTGAGCGAAGCAACCGCCAGCATCACGCCAGGTTCCACCTTTCGTTGGACCTTCGGCGAGCGCTGACCCGAACCAAACATCCACTACGAACCAAGGACTATAACTGTGGTCACCATCAAACAACGTCAAGTCGAACAAGCACTGGTCTCAACCACTGAGGCGGTGAGTGAAAAAACGAGCGCCCAACCCGTCGCTCCCAGCACGCAAGACCTCACGCCGGCACCCGTGGGTGCTGCAGAGACACACAACGCGTCGCTGCAAGCGCGGGCTGCCTCCTTGGGCATTTCTCTTGCGCAGCTCTCGGAACGCGCCATGTCCGTGGCGCTCGACCATGCGTCAGTGCCTGCTAAACGCGTGGGAACGTTGTCGCTCGTAGGCGAGGAACAACCGAACGCACGAGGCGCGACGCTCGAAAGCTTGCTCAATTACGACCCTAAGCTGCCGCAAGTGCGCACGGCGATGGGCTCGATGAAGCCTGAGGACATTGTTCAATTCGGCTTTGAGTCCGAGTACGGCTTAGACGAAATCGATCGTTTGCTCCTGCTGTATACGCCAACCGAGGCGGCGGGCATCACGGACCAAACCTTCCGAGGTTGGACCAAAGAACAACGCTCGGAATGGGTAGAAAACCAGATTCCAAAACGTATGCTCGAGCCGCACGTGCTGCCGCTGAAGAAAGCGACGGACAAAGCGGAGCTGCAGTTCATTCCCGAGCAGCTGGTCATCGACACGACGAAGAACGTCGAAATCATCGTTCCCCCAACGAATACGCTCGAGACCGTGCTTGGTCAGGTCAAAGCGCTCGGCGAGTCCTGCGGCGTAGGTTCGCTCCAAGGTACGCTCAGCGCGCCACGTGAGCTGATGTTCGGTGGTGATTCGCCGCGCGGCTTCACTGGCTTCTTCAACTTCCATCACCTGGCGGATTCGTTCGCTAAACTGACGGCCGGTTATACGAAGTATCGTGAAGAGCCGACACGTCCGCCCGTAGCCTCGTTCGCCCATCCATGGCTTGGCCCCATCACCAAAGCGAAGCAGCACTTCATGCGCGTCTATTTGGAGAAGAA
>JBIKMD010000180.1:0-7047 GCA_044359465.1 Myxococcota bacterium | reverse complement strand
GGCGATCGACAGCTCGAATAGCTCGCGCGCGCCTTACGGTTTCTCCCGCGAAGACGAAGAAGAGCTGATCGCGTCTATGCTGGGTCGTGTGTTTGGGCGGGCGGGAGATACTGAACAGGCCGCACGCTTCTTGGAGTTACGCTACGCCAAGCTGACAGACGCTCTCACGACGAGCTCAGTCAAAGACTTTCTATTTCCCGAATGGTTCCACGCCAGCGCCGAGTTGATGCGGCTCGCCATTCGAATGCAAAACTTCAAACGCGCGAGTGATGTCTTCATTGCGGCAAGTCAGCGCTTCGGCGGGTTAGAGACGCCGGTGGAAAGTTGGTTCACGCCGGTTCTTTACGCTTTGGCAACGCTGCCTGTTGCCAGCACGGAGGCGGCGCAACAGGACAAACACGCCGCCGCGATCGCCGCGGTCAAAGTGGCGCTCACCAAACCCAAAGACGCGGCGCCGAGTGCAACTGCTTTGGCAATCCTTGACCAGGCACATACGATGCTTGCGCGGCTTGCGAAGGAACGCAGCGCATCAGATTCCGTGCCGAGCACCACGCAGGCTGCTGCGGACGCGTTGCCGCAAATTCTCACGGCACTCGATTCCGCGATTGAAGAACCCGCAGCCTCCCAGCCCGCATCAGCGCAGGCTGCCTCGCAGCCCGAAGACGCCATCACCAACCGCGCCCTTGCGCAGTTGCAAGTACAGCGTTGGTTCGATGAGGCCGAGGCGCAGCAGCTGCAGATGCGCTTCGCGGACGCGGACAAGACCTTTGCGCAGATTGCGGCGCTGGCCAAACGTTTCTCCTTGTTCGAATGTGAGTGGCAGATTGCCTACGCGCGCTTTCGCTTAGGTCCAAAGTTGCAAAGGGCCAAAGCACTCGAAGCCGCGGAGCTGGCCGTTCGTGACGCGGATGTGCTCGCACGGCTGCTCTATCCAGAACGCGGCCGCCCCTATCTTTGGCATGAGCTCATGCGCGCCAGCTTGTCTGCAGCTCTGGCTTCGAAAAATGGTGCTCGGATCGCTTCGGTGCTCGAGCGTATGGCGATAGAGTCCGTTTCAATCCCCGAGGGCCTTGCGCGTCCGGACCTCAGCGGAGCGGAAGAAGCGCGTCTGTGGCTGAGTGATTGGGCGCGCAACACGCGCGAGCTCATGGATGGGATGCGTGGCACACGTGCCACGACTAAGCGCGCAGAGGCCGCGCTTCGTGACCGTATCGGCGCTGCGCTAAAACGCGTCAAAGAGAATTTGGTCGAGCCTTGGCAGTCAATGCTGCTCGCCACTGTCAATGAGGACGCGCTCGCGTCTGTGATGGAAGGCGATAGCTTCGAGTGGGTGATTCCGGGCCGGGCAGAGCGCCTGCGTCTCATGGGCCAAAAGCTCGTGCTCGTAAGCCCAGAGTTGGAAGCCGCGAGTCTGCCCGCAAGCGCGGGGGCGCGAAGCATGCGTTATGTTGCAGGCCTGAGCGATGAGGCGGACGTGATGCACGCCGCGTCAGCAAATGCGCTCACGCTCGCTTTTGCTGCACGCAATAGTAACAATGGGCAGCCGATCGATTTTGGTGTGGGCACTGAACGAGATGGGAAGCTCATAGACTCGGCCGTGCCCTCGGGCGCGACCACCTTTCGCGGCGCCGCTGCCGATCGCGATCGTTTGGCAAGCGAAGTGCCACGCAAGAACATGGTGAGACTCACCGTTGATGTGGCGTCCTATCAGGGCGCGCCCGGTGTGCTGCAGATGGCGCTCGCTGGGACGAGCACCGTGGAGCGACGCCTCACCTCGCGTTCGCTCCCTAGCCTTGCGATCAATCCAAACCTCGCCATCGTCGATGCTTTGAGCAACGTCGATACGCAAACTGCCGCAGACATGAGTCGTGCGTTTGCGCTGGCAGGCACGCCGTCGCTGCTGGTCTGCTCGCCGGTGGACGCTGAGACCCATTCGGCGTTGATGCGCGTGTTTTATGACAAGAAGCGCACGCAGCGCGCCGCAGATGCTTGGCACGATGCGACACTCGCTGACACTTCGAACAAATGGCAGGCGGCCGCCGCGCGCTGCCAATACTGGGGTTTTGCGAGCGACGGCGCCGAGAAGCGGCAGTCGTTTGCAAAAGAGCGCGTCGAAGTGCTTGCGAAGCTCGCCGGCGAGGCGGACAAAAATCGGAGTTACGGCGAGGCTAAAACCCTCTATCAACAAGCGCGAGAGTACGCGCAGTTTCTGATTGGCAGCGAAAAGGACGGTACCGAAGCGTTTGATAAGCTGCGCAATCTGATTCTGTTTTACGAGTCGAAGCTCGCTACGATTTGCACGTTCAAAGAAGACTTTGACGATGCGATCTATTTCCAGACCCAAGTCATCGAGAAGTGGCGCCTTATTTCGAACACGAAGGCGGCGGACAAACCGAACTTGTTCGAAGCAATCAACTTGCTTGGCATCATTCAGTCGAAGGCACGCAAACACGCGGAGTCCGCGGAGACGTTTCGTCTTGCGTCCGAAGGTTTCAAAACGCTCGGCAATGCAGCCCGCGAGGCGATGGTGCTGCGCCAGCGCGGATCTTCTCTGCAGGCCGCAGGCGCCTATCGTGAAGCGGTAGATGTCTATCAGGCGAGCGCGACGTTGTTCAAAACGATCAACAAAACGAACGAACAGATTACGGCGCTTCGTTACATCGGCATTACCTTAGAGAACAATTTGTCGGAGTTCGCGCCTGCGCTTGCAACATTCTCAGAGGCGCTCAAGCTCGCCGAAGCACTCAAGGACAACACACTCATCATTCGCACCCAGCTCGATGTCGGCCGCTTGCAGCGGCAGCTCGCCGAGTACGACGCCGCGCTCAAAACGATTCGTGCTTTGCTCGAAGTGATTCCAAAAGATGATCTGCAGAACACCTGCGAAGCGACGCTCGAGCTCGCGCGAATCTATTGGTATTCGAACGACTACGAACGAGCGCTACTTGCACAAGGCAAAGCCAAGGCCGTGGCAGCGCAGGCCTTGAAACGTGCTGCGCTCGAGAAGACGCCGGCGGCGGTGATGACCAAAACCAAGAACGCACAATTCTTGAGCATCCAGTGCGAAAGTTTGGCCGGCCTCATTTTGATGAGCCAGGGCAAACGCATTGCAGCCACCAATCGCCTGCGCACAGCGCTCAAGCTCGCTCGAGATTCCAAGCGCCGCGAAGAGGAGTCCAGCCAGCTCAATAATTTTGGCTTCACCTTACGTGAACGCGGCATGCTCGATGCGGCTGCCAAAGCAATGATGAAAGCCGCAGCGATCGATGGCGAGCGCAAGTCCATAGATGGTCTGGCGTTCGATTTCAGAAACATCGCAGCAATTCGTCTACGCCAAGGCGAGCTGGGAGAAGCCAAACAGTACATTGCCCAAGCGCAGGAGCTGAACGCCAAGGTGGGCAGCCGCTACAACGGTATGAACATCTCTCTGGTCGAAGGAGAGATTGCGCTCGTTGAAAAGCGCGCCGCAGATTGCAAACGCGCTTTTGAGGCTACTGTTTCCGAAGCGGTGAAGCTCAAGTCGCGAGACCTCGAATGGAAGGCGCGACTCGGCCTGGCGCTCAACCTTCTGGCCAGTGATCCTAAGGCACGCCCTGCGGCACGGGCTTTATTGGAGGAGGCGACGGCGATTATCGACGGGCTTGGGCCGAAGCTCGAGGACGTCCGAAGTGTAGAAGTGAAGGTGAACAACCTAACTTCGTCGAATTTGCTCGCCACGCTAGCGCAAACTTACGTTGACGACAAAGACGTCAACGCGATCTGGCGCCTGCTCGAACGTCTGCGGTTAAAAGAGCTGCGCGACCAAATCTCGCCTTACACTTGGATGGTACGGCTCGGTGTCAAGAACGATGAAGCGAACGACTACACAAAGCTGACGGCTGCAGCGCTGGCCCGCCGTGATGCTGCGCTCGTGCCCGTGCTCACCCTCGAAGCTTCGACCATCGAGGCGCTGCGCAAAGCGCGGCCGCGTGATGCCATTCTGTCCTTGCGTGTGATTGACACAGGTGTGCTTGCGTTCATTGCAGACGGCAAAGGCGTGCGCGCGACGCTCGTGCCCATACAACGAGACGACGTCAGCAAAGGTGTGACCGCTTGGATAGACGCGGTGGATCACTTGCAACCCCCGGGTGCGGAAGCGGCGAAGCTCCAGGAGGCGCTTGCCCGTTTGTTCGATGACTCGCTGCTCGCGCAGGGCCGCGTGCTGATTGTGACAGGGCCCGCTTTCGCGCGCGTTCCATGGGCATCGCTTCCGGTGCGCGGTTTGCCTCTCATTGAACGTGCCGCGCTGAGCTTTGAGATCTCGGGTACGCATGCCGTACTCGCAGCCGCCCGAAAAATGCCGAACGAGGGCCCGGTAGTAGCCGTTGGCCCCGCGGCAGCCGATGGGCTCCCTTTTGCAGAGCTCGAGGTGGCGGAGACCGTCGCGTTATTCTCCGAGCGCGGGGTACCGGTGAAACACCAAACCCTGCAGCAGTTCTACCAAGCGACAGATGGAGGCGCCCGGCTCTGGCATCTTGCTGTGCACGGTAATTCGACGAGCCGCAGCATGGATGGCGCGTACCTGCAGAGCGGAGAGACACGATTTTTTGCCGTCGAGTTCTTGGAGACGAAAAAAGAAGTCCCCACCGTGCTGCTTTCTGCGTGCCGCGTAGAGAACAGCGAGCCAGACAGCATCGAGTTTGTTGGTGCGCTACGCTTGTCCGGCACAGATCGTGTCATCACACCGTCCAGCCGAGTGTTCGACGATCAAGGCGCGCTCTTTGTGAAGCACATCGTGCGTTTGCTAGCTGAGGACGGGAGCGTGGACATGCTGCGCGCGCTTCAGCGTGATGCCTACAAACGCGGTGAACCCGCGAATGTGTGGGCGAATTGGCAATGGTACGGCCGCGTTGATTGACGCCTGCTCATTTGCGCGACTTCTGCCGCTCGACGAGCTTCTGCATACTGAAGCCGAGCTTATCCAAAAAAGCCTTCTCTTGTTGCAGCACGTACTGTGATTTTGGTGAGGTCAAACCCGGGTCCACAGCCAAACACTCATCTATCAGCTTGAGCAACGCCTTCTGTTGGTAGGCACTACGTTCATCAAGCAGGCGTTTTTGCTCGGCTTCAAATCGTTTCATGTGTTGCTCGAAGTCAGCGCGCGCAGCGAGCACTGCGTCGAGCACATCACCTTTGGCTGGCGCCGAAACGCTGGATTTTGCCGCAGGCGAAACACCTTGTTTTGCTGGAGGCGGGCTCGTGTTGATGGTGGACTTCACCTGGCGCATGAGATCTTCAGTCGTCTTGCCTCCTCGCAGATTGGGATTCATCTGCATGAGCTTTCTCAGGACATCTTTGCTCACGCCAAGACGCTGTTCGTCTTCTGCCGCAAGATCGTTCCAATCAACCGATGCGTCGTCTTCTTTTTTGCTCACGTTGCCGCCGCTCCGAGCTGTTTCTTGGCTGTATGCCAACACACGTTGCCTGACCTCTGCAGGATGCGCGATCTTGGCGTCCAACGCGAGGCCTCGTTTGAGTAAGTACAGTTTGTCCGCAATTGACGTTCGTGTTCGCTAAGCGTGGGCATCGGGGCGTTAGTCATGGCCTGAGGGCGACGGGCGACGCGTGTCACATGAAAGTCGCCTAAGCCGAAAAAAGCGATACAAGATTCCCGTTTGCTGAGAAGATCAAGCATCAGGAGGCCTAGATGTCGGTCATTGGTTCAAACAAGCCTAGCAGCACCCCGCCAAAGAACGCGCAGGTCGAAGAGCACCCGCTGCCGCTGAAGTTGGACCTCCAGACCACCTCCGAGCCTTTGACGGTCCGCGTGACAGACGCGCCCGCTGTGGTCTTCGAAACCAGCACTCCGCAAGCGCCGACCCAAACGCCAAAACCCGTTGCCGGCCGCAACGAGGCTGACGTCGCGCAAGCGCTGAGCGCGCAAATGGGACCGCTCGTCCAACTCGTCGAGAGCGGCGAAAAACCAACACCCGGCATTCCTTTGGCCCGGCCCGCTCAATTGCTCGATGCAGACCTTCCAGCCCAAGGCGCTTCTCTCACCGCCGTTTTTAGCGATCTCACGCAGCACTTGTGCAGCGACAAACAAGAAGTGAAGGACGCGGCGTTCACGTTCTTGCTGGAGACCAAGGGGATGACACCCACCTCAGCAACCTTCCAGGCTGGTGCTGCTGTTGCCGCAGCGCTGCCGCCTGAAGTGACGGCGAGCGTGCGCGATGCCATGATCCAGAGCGGCGATATCATTTCGCCGCAAAAGCAAAACGCCGGCGCACCAAAACCCTTCGAGGGCATCAAGATCCCGTCGCTCTCCGTCGTCGCGATGGAGCGAGGCCTCAGCGGCTTCGACCTAGAGAGTATGGACGTCGAGATGCTGGCGATGGTCGTCATGTTCGAAGCCGGTCGCGATGCCCAGGTCGATCTCAAAGACGCGCTCAAAGAGATGGACGGCACGCGTAAGAAGAAAGACGCGCAGCGCAAAATGATTCAGGCCATGAAGGAGCAGCAGGCCGAGACCGAGCGGGAACTGCGCTCCGAGTACAACGCACGTCGCAATCTACCCGCAGACAATTCGATGCACATTCCGGCGAGCTTGACCTACGAGAAGTTCAAGGAAGATCGCGCGCTGGAGTTTGGGCTGAGCGGCGACGGTCACTGGGATCCTGCGCTTGGAGTGGGATTTGGGGCTGCCACCGAGTACCCGCCGGATCCCTTGCCTGGCACGGAGGGTACAACTGGCCCTGGCGGGGCGGGCACCGTGGGTGGGACGACGGCGTATGACCCTGCCATTCTCGCGCTGGCACAGAAATATGCGATCCCGCCGGCGGACATGGCGCGCTTCAAGACCTTCTACGATCAGCACGGCGGCGCGGCGAAGATGGGCGACTTCGATGCGTGGCTGCAGAAAGGGCCGTCGCCGCGCGATCCGTTGCTTGGGCCAGCGCTGAAAATCGGCGATGCGGCAACCAATCACGCGCGCATTAGCGCATTCATCAACGCGATCGTCGTGATGGGAAGCAGCGAGGCCCAAGCAGCGGCCGCCGCAAAAGACGA
>JBIKMD010000178.1:0-7053 GCA_044359465.1 Myxococcota bacterium | reverse complement strand
ACAAACTGTCCTTGTTCGAAAGCCTCTCACTCTCCCTCAGTTACTTTCATGACGGCGACGACCAGCTGACCGAGACTGTCAGGCAAAGCCTGGTCGAGCGTACGGTCAACGTGGATACCGGGGTGCGTAGGCCGGTCGTCCAGCGTTTGCTCGACGAAGCCCGAAACGCAGCGGTGTTTTGCTTCCTGAACACCGAGTTCAAAGCACGTGGCGATCTCTTTTACACGACGCTCTCGGGAAACAAGACACTCGGCCCTGGCTCGCTGCGTGGGACCGTGGTCGTCGAAGCGGGACGCATGCTGCTCAATGGCGTGCCGGACTTTGCTTTCGATCTGGAACAACGTGGCGATCTCGGGCGTCCGTCCCTGTCGACAGACTGCGGACAACGCGCCAGACCGATTCCGTTCACCTCTGTGGGCGTCGCGTTTGAGCTGTCCTACAAATGGAGCATCACAGAACGTTTGGCTCTCACGCCCTATGTGCTCGCACAATCGGGTCAGCCTCCGCCAAATGGCATAAGCAACCTCTACACCGCCTATATTGGCGTCCTTCCGTTCATCACACGCACCAACTTGTTCTTCGCCGGGGGGCTCGCCGAAACCTTTGGCGCCCGGCGAATTACCAGCGCTGGCGTGAATGGGCGCGGCGTGATTGCGCCCGGCGTCGAGGCCAAATACGAGCCCGTCGATCCGCTGCGACTGTCGCTCTCGGTCACTCCCTTGCTGAGCTGGGCCCCAGGAATTGAGCCCCCCGTCGGAGGCGGCGGCAGGTTCTATGGCGTCGAGATCGACTCACTGATTGTCTATGAACCCTTTTCTTTCCTCAGCATTGCGGCAGAGGGAGATGTGCTCTTTGGTGGCAATTTCTATGGGACGCCCAGCCCCGTGTGGAAAGCGATTCTGAGCGTGAACCTCACCGGAGACTTCACGCTGTGAATACCCTCGTTGCCGTCGTCCTTTGGTGGCTTGGTGCACCCACAGCTGCGCCGGCTTCCGCACCTACATCACTCCCGACGACAAGGCCGGTCGTACGAACTCTAGACGACGAGCTCTTGGAAGATGCCGATTTCATGGAGTTTTTGCTGCTCGACGAGGAGGCCCCATGGCTTCTCGACTGATCTGTGAGGAGGCTCACAAAAATGACCCCCGAAGCGAAACCTCCAGCCCCGAGCGTGGTTTCAACTACGGATGCGCACGATGACCCAGACGTATTGCTCATGCTCAAGCTCAAGCGCGGTGACGAGCGTGCGTTCAAAGTCCTCTTTGACAAGTACAAGAGGCGCATCGTGAACTACGCCAGACGCTTTGTCTCGAGCCCGGAACGCGCCGAGGACGCTGCGCAGGAGACCTTTTTGCGTCTCTACCGCTCGCGCGAAAGTTACGAGCCGAAGAGCAAATTCCGCACCTACTTGTACCACATTGCCACCAACACGTGTCTCAACCACGTGCGTAAGCGTGACTGGCTCGTGCGCGAAGAAGAGCAGGAAGAAAGCGTCACCGAGCGTCTTGTCGACACGGCGTTTGCCAGACCGGAAGACGCGCTAGCAGGTGAAGAGCTACGCGTGCTCGTCGAACGCGCGCTCGCAACACTTCCAGAAGGGCAACGCACGGCGCTCGTGCTGCTGCGTTTCGAAGACATGTCTTACGAAGAGATAGCGACCGTCATGGATGCAAGTGTGCCGGCGGTGAAGTCACTGCTCAATCGCGCCAAGGTCGAGCTGCTAAAGAAGCTCGGGCCGCATCTGGATGGTTTCAGCGTGCCGTTTGCGAGGACGCCATGACACATATCGATCTAGAAACTCTGTCTGCGTTCGTTGATGGCGTTACCGATGACGCTGCCTCCATTCGTGCGCACGTGAACGCTTGTGCAAACTGCCGCACGCAAGTGGAGCAGCTTCAGGCGCTCAATGCCATGCTCGCGCTCGATGTCGATCGCGAACCGAGCGCTGCGTTCGACGAGCGCGTGTTCGCGGCGATCGCTGCAGAGAAGCCTTCGCTGGCGACGCGGCTCAGGCTCCGTTTTCTCGCGCCCGTGCTTGCTGCATCCGTGGCGGCAGGCGTGCTGTTCGTCGTGTTCGATGGCGAACCGAGCGAAGACGAGCTGTTCATGGCCGAACACCAAGAGATGCTCGCCGAGCTCGATTTGATACGCGACTTGCCGAGTGTTGAAGACGCGGGAAGCGACTTCGCTATCATCGAAGAGATGGAGGGCGAGTGATGCGTGCCCTAGTATTGTTATTGCTGCTTACAAGTGCGGCGCCCGTGCTTGCCGAAGACTCGCCGCGCGAGCGTTGGCAGAAGATGAGCGAAGAAGAGCGCGAGGCGGTGCGTGAAAAATACCGCGCGTTCAAAACGCTGCCAGACGCGGAGAAGAAGGAAGTCATTGAACGGTTCCGCGCGTTCAAAGCCTTGCCACGTGAAGAGCGTGAGCGTGTGCGCGAGAATTTCAAGAAATGGCGTGAGCTGCCATCGTTCGAGCGCCGCGAAATTCGTCGCAACTTCGAGCGCTTCCGCAATCTACCGCCAGAGCGCAAACGCGAGCTACGCGACCTGTTCAAGCGCATGGGCAAAATGTCTCCAGAAAATCGCAAGACGTTCATGGAAAATCTGCGTCGCTGGCGTGAGCTGCGCCCCGAGCAGCGGCAACAACTGCGTGACCGCTTCGAGCAGCGCAACCGCCGCCGCTGACGCAAAAAATCGTGCCCTACCCCATTGTTGCCAACCCCGTTCTTGAGCGAATACCAAGGCATGCGGGTTCATAACTTCAACGCAGGTCCAGCAGCCCTTCCCCTGAGTGTGCTCGAGCGTGCGCAAGCCGAATTGATCGATTTCAAAGGTAGCGGCATGTCGATCATGGAGCACTCGCACCGCGGCAAAGAATACGACGAAGTGCATCACCGGGCGCTGTCGTTGCTACGCGAATTGCTCGCCGTTCCAGAGTCGCATGACGTCTTGTTCATGCAAGGCGGCGGGCATTTGCAGTTCGCGCTCGTACCAATGCACTTTCTCACCGCGGGAAAATCTGCGGACTACGTCATGACCGGTGGCTGGTCGGACAAAGCGCTCGAAGAGGCCCAAGCAGTGGGTCAAGCGCGTGGCATTGGGCGTGTACCGGCGGGGCATCTCCCCAAAGACCTCCAGATCGATCCGCACGCTGCCTACGTGCACACCACCAGCAACAACACATTGGAAGGAACGCAGTTCCATACGCTGCCGCAAACCGGCGCCGTGCCGCACATTTGCGACATGTCGAGCGACCTGCTGTGGGCACCTATTCCCGTCGGCCGTTTCGCGCTGATCTACGCTGCAGCCCAAAAGAACGTCGGTCCTAGCGGCGTGAGCGTGGTGATTGCGCAAAAGGACTTCATTCAGAACGCTGGAAAATCGCTGCCGCCGAGCTTGCGTTATCAAACGTATGCAAAAGCCGAATCGCTCTACAACACGCCGCCCACCTTTGCGATTTACGTCATGATGCTGATGCTTGAATGGACGAAAAGCATGGGAGGCCTCACGGCCATGGAGCAACGCAACCGAGACAAGGCGGCAATGCTCTACGGCGTGATCGATGAGGCAGGAGGCTTTTACCGCTCGCCCGTCGAGCACGCGGCCCGCTCGTTCATGAACGTGGTATTTCGCCTGCCAACAGAGACGCTCGAGGAGCAGTTCCTCAGCGAGGGCAAAAAAGCTGGTCTCGTCGGCATGAAAGGCCATCGCAGCGTAGGCGGAATGCGCGTCTCCATTTACAATCCGGTAGAACCGGAGAGCGTCAAAGCGCTTAGTGCATTCATGCGCGATTTTGCCCGCCGCAACGGCTAAGATCAGGTGGTGCGTGTACTCCTGCTCATCCTCTGCCTGACCTCCTCTGCCGCGGCAGCGCGAGCCGTGAAGCTGAGCGACGGAATAGACGCCTACCGCGCGGGGCGTTTCAGCAAAGCAATCGAGATCTTCGAAGCGTTCATCGCCACGCTGCCTGAGCCTGACAAAGGGAGTGCGCGTGAGCGTGAGGCAAGAGAAAAGTTGGTGCTCAGCTTGTACGCGTCGAAAAAAAGCGATGCCGCGGTGAGCGAGTTCAAGGCCCTACGAAAACGCTTTCCGGATTTCGGTTTCGACGCGGACAGAGTGAGCCCTGACACCATCGCCTTCTTCGAGCGTCAAGCGGCCCAGCCGGCCCCCAAAATCGAACGACCGCAAGACCAACCCGCCTCACAGACCGTGATCATCGCTCAGCCGCCGCCGAGCACGCCCGCAAGCGGACTCCAGCCCCGCGTCATCGAAAAAGCCCCAAACAAACAGTGGCACTGGTATTACTTGGCCCCGCTCGGCATCGGTCAGTTCTTGGCGGGTTCGCCCGTCCGCGGCGCGCTTTTGCTCGTGTTAGAGGTGGGTTTCATCACCATGAACGCGGTGTGTTTTGCGCTGCTCATGCCGCAAATACGAAGCGACGGAACAGTGCAGAGTCTCGAGCGTTCGGTACCGCTTCAAGTGCTCACGAACATCGGCTTTTTCGGTTGGATTTCGACGCTGATCTATGGCGCAGCAGACGGTCTTTTTCTTGAGCCTTAGCGCTTCATGCGGCTCGCGACGTACTGTTTGACATCGAATCCGAGCGCCTGAAAGAATGCCTTTTTTTGCTCGAGCATTTGCTGCGTGAAGGGTGAGCGCAGTTCGGGATCATGCTTCACCAGCCAATCCGTCATGGCGTCGAGTAGCGCTTTTCGCTCTGCCACAAAGCGCGCGTCAGCTTCGGCCATTTCTCTATCACGCTTGGACTTGGCCTCAGCAAAGCGCTTTTCCAGCGTTTTTGCAGTGTCAGTGAAGCTGTCACTTTGCGCGGCTTTTGCCGGAGCTGCTGCTGCACCAGCCTTTGGATTTTTCTGAACCGTCTTCACCAGCATGTCTGTCGTCATGCCGCCGTCGCGCATCGCGGGGTTGGTATTGAGCAGGGCGCGTGCGATCTCTGGCGAGATGCCTCGGTTGCCTCCCCCATCGGCGGCGTCCAGCTCGTCCCAAGCATCGCTATCTTTGTTTTTGCCGTTGGCCATCGCGTGTAGAGTATCACGAGAGGAGGCCCATGTCCGTTCCTAGTACAGGCGCGCTAGTCGCCGGACGCTACGTCGTGGAACAAGCGATCGGTCACGGCGCCATGGGCGCGGTGTTTGCCGTACGAGACGAACGGAGTAACCGCCGCTATGCCTTGAAGTGGATCTCGTTCGATGGCGGCCTTGGCGAGCGAGACCAGATTGAAGCGTGGGCCAAACGCGAAATCAAAGCACTGCAATTGCTGCAGCACCCCTCCATCTTGCAACTCTACGATCACGGCGCATCCGCTGACGCTTATTGGGTTGTGACAGAGCTGCTCACTGGCAAAGATTTACTCGCCCATGTTGAAGCAAACGGCGTGATGTCTTGGCAAGCTTGTGCAGCCGTTGGTGCGGCGTTGTGTTCCGCGCTTGCGGCGGCGCATGCCCAGGGGATCGTCCATCGCGATGTGAAACCAGGTAACCTGTTTCTTTGTGACGACGGCCGCTTCATCTTGCTCGATTTTGGCATCGCCAAAGCCAGCGTCGGCGCGCGGCAAGACACCATGGCGAACAACGCGAACACCGTGCTTGCCGGCACAGTCTCGTTTCTGTCACCGGAACGCGTCGCTGGTGACGCCGCCGCCCCGTCGACGGACATGTTCGCGGCAGGTGGGACCCTACAATGGCTGCTCACGCGTGCGCTTCCATTTCAGGGCGCGACGATGCTCGATGTGCTCAAAGCGATCGCCGCCAACAAGCGGTCACCGCTTTTGCGCTCTGATCTAAACCCGCAGCTCGTACAAGTGATTGATCGTTTGCTGACGCCGGACCCCGCTGCGCGCCAGGGCGCTGCACAAACAGCAGCCACGCTCACCAAGCTTCTTGGCGGCGACACTGCTGTACGCATGGCACTACTCACGCTTGCCGCGGAAAAGCTGCAAGACGCAGAGACGAACAAGACGCAACTCGCCGCCGCGCCGAGTGGTGGTCACACCGCCATTGTGACGAACGTTCAGACCGCGCCAACAACGCGCGCTGGAAAAAAAAGCAGCGTCAAGGCGCGCATTGGAATCGTTTCCGCCGCAGCGTTGCTGGTGATTGCAGGTGTCTTTGCGTTTTCGCTGCGCCCACACAAAGCCGAGCCCAAACCGCCCGAAGACGTCGTGAAAGACGTGACACCAGACCTGCCTCCGCCAAGCGAGACACCTCCCCCCGAAGTGCCAAATGTGGTGGTTCCACCGCCAGATCCGCCTGCGGAGGACAAACCTGCCGCAGTGTCGTTGACCTTCGAACACTGGGTCGACCTGACACTTGACGGGAAGTCGCTCGGACGCAAAGAGTTCACGACGCGGCTCAGTGTTGCACCGGGAAAGCACACGCTGGTGGCCGAGCATCCGCGCTTTGGAACTCGAAAATTCCCCATTGATGCTCGCGCTGGACGCACGACGAATTTGCACATCGACCTGAGTGGTAATAAATGACCGAGTCGTCGCGCTATCAATCAAGCAACGCCGAGCGGTGTAGGGTTTCTAAATGACGAAGATCACAGGCGGCCCAAGGCCACCGAACATCTCTGAGCCCTCTGTCGCCGGTCCAAGTGCACCTGCTGCGTCCGTACCAGCGCAGCCACTCATCCCAGGAGCGGCGCCGAAAGACGGCTTCGAGACGAGCATCGAGTCGCGCGGCGCACCTGCTCCGGATGGTGGTCCCGTTCACACATCGGAAGTGCTGCACGCGTTGCTCGATGACATCAAGGCAAAGGATTTGGGCGACGCGCCGGCCATTGCTCCTGCACCAGCGTACGCGCTGAGCCTCCCTAGTGTTTCGAAGGTTCACGCTTTCGCGCTGCCGCTGCCGGCAGAGGATTTAGTCGCGCTCAAAGGTCTAAAACCTGAGCTCGCCGCTGTGCAAGATCCGTCCTTGCGGCGTGCCCTTAGCGACGTTTGCGATTTGGCGGAGGTTTCTTGAGCTCGCTTCACGATCTGACTGCGGCGCTCGATGCCATTCCCTTGCGCGCGCATGAGCCCGTCTCC
>JBIKMD010000420.1:0-5010 GCA_044359465.1 Myxococcota bacterium | reverse complement strand
CCCGCATGGTTTGCTGGATGGCCACATCGCGGTTCTGGATCTCGATCGACATGGCGTTGAAATTTTCAGCCAAGTCGACCAATTCGCTCGCACCCGACACCGCCACGCGCTCGGTCAGTAAGCCTCTTTTCACGCGTTCGACGCCCTCAAGAAGCGCCTTGAGCGGAGCTGTGATGCGCCCCGCAGCCAATCCCGCCAAAATGAAGCCAAGCGCGATCATCGCTGCGCTCACCGCTATGCTTTGCGTCACCGCAGCACTCAGCTGTCGTTTTCCTTCCTCACGCGCGCGTTCGATCTCTGCGTTAATCGCCGAGAGAGAAAGCACAAAGCGTACGACGCCCCAGCGCTCGGAACCCACGTTGAGGGGCGCAATCACTTCCAGAACTTGTTGACCTTCGTGCTCCAGCTCTCGTGTGGTCGGGGTCGACTCCTTTTGCGCCATGGCGACACGAACAACGTCTGGTTGTGCCTGTTTGCCAGCAAGCGCAGGGCTGCTGTGGACCACCACCACTCCGTCCTTGTTGATCATCTCACCGAACACGAACTCTTTGTCGTTCTTCACGGTAGAAGAGACGATTTCAGTCAGAAACAGATAGTCGAGACCCACCAGCGCGCGTTCTGAGGCAAGTGCGACCGTAGCCGCTACACCGGTGCCGCGTTTGGTCAGGTCGCTGCGAATCTGCGAGACGCGCCTGTCGGTTTCCAAGGTGAGAGACGTCCGCGAGCGCCACCCGGAAAGCACTCCGAGTGCGATTGCTGCCGCTACAACCAAGGAAGCAGCCATCAAGGTGACTTGCCTACGGAATGACATGATATCCGCTAAAGAGAGGAGGCTTACTTGCCCCGCGCCCCTCCCTTGGTGTTGCAGCAAACGCGCAGTTCAACGCAGTGGCCACAAATGAAAAGCAACCAGTTCTGGTCGGTGTTTTGCGCTGATGACTACGCGTTGACGCTTGAGTCACGAGCGAAATAGCCTCGGACTTTCAATCATTGAGCAGCGCGACGAAGGCGACTGGATCGTTGAGAAGAGGCAAACACCCATGGGCGGCAGCTTACGTGCGAGCGCAGACAGCGCATAGGCTTGGGCGATTCGTGTCGTGTTTTGTACCAAATATGACGGGCGCACGAACCAGACGCTACTGCCCACCCTACCCGGCATCCCTGACAAGCTGACGTGACACCCGTCGATTGGGTGCACCGGAGCGCTTAGTTACCGGAAAACTAAGCATGGAACTAATGCGCTCTTGGATCGCAGCGGCAGCGGCGCGTGCTTTGGCAGCGCAGCCAGCGATTGAAGCACACGAGGAACGGCAGACGCCGCCGGGCCAAGATGCCTTCGACGCTGGCATTCCGTCTCTGCGCGGCCGCACTACTGCCGCGCGTCTCGCGGAGCTCGGCCTCAGCATTCCGGCACCCAGCGCGCAACGCTCCGGCTCCGCTTTTGCAGCGACCATCGACGCTAAAGAGCTCGATGCACGCGAAGCGCTCATCGAAGACGCGCTCCTTGCGGGTCACCTTCCTGCTGCGCTGCGAACGCTCGTGCCAGTAAAGCTAAATGGCAAAGTCGACGGCGTACCAGCGCAAGCCGTGATTTATGTGATGCCCGACTACCTTTCGATCGGCACAGACGAGGATGCGCTGCGCATCCCCATGTGGTCCGCTACGGCGCAGCGAGTGGCCGATCGTTTTGGTGCGCGCCTTCCCACCACCAAGATCGTTGACGCGATTGAACGCGCGGCCAACGTGAAGCTCCCGTTCCTCAGGCGTGATGCCGGATCCGCCATGGAGTCCACCGCCGAAATGGTGGCGCATGATGCAGACATCAATCGCCTAAAGGGCGCCAAGCAGGGCCTACTCGCGGGTCACAAGAAAGATACGGTCATCAGCAACAAACGCGGCGCGACGTCTGCAGGCAAGTCGCAGCAAAACCAGGTCGTCATTTACGGCGGCCGCTTTGCAAACGGTGCCCGCGTGCAACCCGCGAGCACTTGGCACTTCCATCGTTTTTCGGACTACAGCCAGGGCATTCGCCTGCTGGCACCGAAGGTGCTCGTGCAGCGCGGCACCGGCCCCTGGGAGTGGAAGCAGTACGACGCTCTGCTCGCCGATCCAAAATGGAGCGCGCTCATCAGCGACGAAGGTCCGATCCGCGCTCCGTTCCATCGTTATCCAACCGATCCTTACGCCGGCAGCATCCGACCGGCAAACCCAAAGAGGTGACCAGTGCCCGAACAAGCCCTTCGAATTGCCCCCTTGTTTCAAGCAGCCGTAGAGGACATCAGACGCGAGTTTGAACGCCGCGCGCAAGCAGAACAAGCGCAGCGTGAAGCCAAACGCGCGATTCCGGTGTGCCTCAGTGAACAACCGCTAGACGCCAAAACCGTTTACGCCGGCATGAACGCGGAGAGCTCCTCTTACGAGGCGCGCGTCGTCAAAGCAGGCACTGCAGGCAAAGTGTTCGTGTATTCCGCAAAAGATGAGCCGAGACAGTGCACCACGGCTGGCGCTGTGGTGGATGCGCTCGCACTCCCCAAAGACGCTAGCGAAAGACTGTTTCAGGTCATGAGCGAGCCCAATGCCACGCCACTACTCGCGCTGGCCCAACGTATGAACGCTACTGAAAAAGGCGGCGCGCCCATCGAGCGCCTGGTGCTCTCCGGACATGCGGCGACCTTGTTCGGTCACGGCGAGAAATTCCGATACTTGCCTCCGAACGCTGTTGAGACACTCGCGGACGTTTTTCCAAAAGCAGCAGCGGGCGTGAAGGACCTCATGCTCTCGGCATGTTACACCGGCTACGCGCGATCAATGCAGGAGTTTCGCACTCAGTTTCCCGGCGTCGAAAACATTCTCGCATACGACGGCACAGCACCGAGCGCACTCGCAGACAAAGACATTCGCTACTTCTTGCGAACGACTGCCGAAGACAAACCCGTGCGGCGCAAGGATGTACCGTCGGCGCCAAACACCAAGCTCTTTCCGGCCACCTGGACGAAGACAGAAGGTTATCAATCGCGTTCCCCACAAACCTTCGCGGATGCGATGGACGAAGTGAATCGGTTGGACGAGGTTTGGGAAAAGTACGTTTCAGGCGAAACACCCAAGGAACACGGTCCAAACGATCAACAGCTACGTCTGTACTATGTAGCACTGCAATTGGCGGCCGAAGCACAAGACGCGCCCGCGGATGAGGTCACCAAGCTGCAGCAGCGTATGCGTGAGGTGATGGCGGTTCGCCACCCCGACTGGCAGTAGAGGTCACCTCTCGTCTCTCAGTCTGAGGACGCACCTTCACGATAACGCCGCGGCCTTCGTCATGATAGATGATGCGTTCCACCGCTACATTTCGAGCTGCGCGTCGTCAGGCGAAGCACGAATCACACATCTCCGCAGTACAGCGCCCTCACGAGCCCGTTCGGGCGGCCGTGCCTACGTATGTGGAGCGCAAGTTTGCACCAGACGCGATCATCGTCACCAAGACGGATCTACATGGTCGTATCACCTACGCGAACCAAACATTTCTGGATGTGGCGGGCTACGCCGAGGCAGGTGTTCTCGGTCAAGCACACAGCATCATTCGTCACCCGGACATGCCGCGCTGTGTTTTTAAGCTCCTGTGGGACAAACTTCAAAGCGGAAACGAAGTGTTTGCGTACGTGATCAATCTAGCAAAAAATGGCGATCACTATTGGGTGTTTGCGCACGTCACCCCCACCTTCGACATGGCCGGCAACATCATCGCGTACCATTCGACCCGTCGCTGCCCAGAGCCAGCGCAGGTGGAAGCGATCAAACCACTCTACGCGGCGTTGCTCGCTGAAGAGCGTAAACACAGTGATCGCTCGGCAGGAATGGCGGCATCAGCTGCGCTGCTCAGCACGCTACTTGCCGAGCGGCAGCAGAGTTACGAGGCGTTTGTCTTTTCGCTCTAGCGGGACCCGGCACGGATCACTTGTCTAGGCGCCGATCGCCGCGGTAGGCGCGCCCACATGCTACTCCTTGCGTTATTGGTTTTCGTCCCCCAAGGCACGACCTCACGGCCCTACACAATCACCGATCAGGTCACCATGCGAAGAGCGTCCGGGCTTGCGGCGTCTCCCGACGGCTCGCACCTCGCGTTCGTGCTGCGTTCGACCGACGTGGAGGCGGGCCGCGGCCGCACCGACATTTGGCTGGTCCACGCCAGCGGTGGCGAAGCGCGCGCACTCACGAGTCACCCAGAAAACGACAGCGACCCCACGTGGGCTAAAGACGGCAAGTCGATCTACTTCTTGTCTTCTCGCTCAGGCTCAAACCAGCTCCATCGGGTTCGTATTGACGGCGGCGAGGCGGAACAGATCACCAAGCTGCCAGTCGACATCGAATCTTATCATTTGTCCCCAGACGAAAAGACCATCGTCTTTTCTGCCGAAACGTTTCCAGATTGCCCCACACTCGCTTGCACCGAGCAGCGCACGAACGAGATCAAAAAGAAGAAGACCAGCGGCCGCATCTATGACGCCTTGTTCTTCAGACATTGGGATACATGGAAAGAAGGCAAACGCTCGCACCTCTTTGCCTACACCTTAGGCGAAGATCCTGCCCGTACCCGCGATCTGATGAGCGGCATGAAGATGGATGCGCCAAGCAAGCCGTTTGGCGGCGCCGAGGAGTTCACCTTCACGCCCGATGGCAAAGCGATTGTCTTCACTGCACGCGACCCTGGCAAAAACGAAGCACTCTCGACGGATCTCGATCTGTTCCAAATCGCGCTCGATGCCAAATCGGCGCCGAAAAAACTGACGACCGAGAATCGGGCAACGGATACGCTACCCGTGTTCTCACCTGACGGAAAAACGCTGGCCTACCTGGCCATGGCGCGCGCGGGGTACGAGGCAGACAAACAAACGATCATGCTGCGTGATGTGGCCAGCGGAAAGACGCGCCCCCTCACGGCGACCTGGGATCGCTCCGCGGAAGGCATTGAATTTTCGGCGGATGGAAAAACCATCTACACGACCTCTGACAATC
>JBIKMD010000177.1:0-7101 GCA_044359465.1 Myxococcota bacterium | reverse complement strand
GATCAACTCGATTGACGGATTCCAGGGTCGCGAAAAAGACGCGATCATCGTCACGCTCGTGCGCAGTAACGACAACCGCGAGATTGGTTTTCTCTCTGATCTTCGGCGGTTGAACGTGGCGCTCACACGCGCAAAGAAAGCGCTGATTGTGATTGGCGACTCGGCCACCATCACTTCTCATCCTTTCTATAATGGCTTCGTCGACTACGCGATTGCTGAGGGTGCGCATAAGTCGGCGTGGGAATTCGCGTGAAGCCGCTAAGCTCGCTGACGGGCAAAGTCCGCGCGATCTTCTTCGACATCGACGACACGCTGAGCACGCACGGCAAGCTCAATGCTGTGGCCTACCGGGCACTATGGCGTGCGCATGACGCCGGCATTGTTTTGGTTCCCGTCACGGGGCGTCCGGCGGGGTGGTGCGATCACATTGCGCGGATGTGGCCAGTGCATGGCGTCGTTGGCGAAAACGGCGCATTTGCCATGTTTCACGACGGGCGCGTGCTTCAGCGCATCGATGTGCTGGAGCCTCAAATGCGTGCGGCGAATCGCAAAAAGCTCGACGCGTTGGCCAAGCAGATTCTCAAAAAAGTTCCCGGTACTGCGCTCGCGTCAGATCAACACTATCGAGATTACGATCTGGCGATCGACTTTTGCGAGGACGTCACCCCGCTGCCACGTGAGGCGGTCGATCGCATCGTGGCACTCTTTGAGGCAGCGGGCGCCACTGCAAAGATTTCTTCGATCCATGTGAACGGCTGGTTCGGCGCATACGACAAGCTCTCCATGGCTCGCCGCTTTATGCGTGAGATCCTCGGGCTGAGCGACTCGGATGGTTTTGCGCACAGTGTGTTCGTCGGTGACTCGCCGAATGACCAACCCATGTTCGCGGCGTTCAAACGCTCGATCGGCGTGCGCAATGTCATGGACTTTGCGGACCGCCTCACGCAGCCGCCCAAGTTCGTCACGCGCAAGCGTTGCGGCGAAGGGTTTGCCGAAGTCGTGGGCGCGGCCCTGCGCTGACTTCTCTTTGAATTTGTTCCTTTTCTTTGAATTTACTTTGACACACAGCGGCAAGAACCGTACTTTTTTAGGTGAAAGGCAGGATTCACCTAATGAAATTAGGCGTAGACGCCACTGATCGCCGCATCCTCGCGATTCTTCAAGAAGACTGCAAAACACCGCTGCAAGAGATCGGCAAACACGTAGGCATGAGCGCGCCGAGTGTGGTCGAACGAATCCGTAAGCTCGAACAACGCGGTGTCATCAAGGGTTATCACGTGGCGCTCGATGCGCGTGAGCTCGGGCTCGATGTGGGCGCCTTCATTGGCGTCTCCATGAACTATCCCAAAGGCATTGGTGCGGTGGAAAAGAAGGTGCTCTCGTTGCCTGAGGTTCTCGAATGTCACCATGTGACAGGTGGACACACCTTGCTGCTCAAAGTGCGCACGCGTGACACAGAGACCCTAGAGGCCATGCTCAGTCGCATTCGAGCCATTCCAGGGGTGGAACGTACGGAGACCATGGTGATTCTATCGACGCGTAGCGAGCGCAACGCGCTTCCTTTGCAGGAATTTGAAGATGGGGAAGCCGGCCATGCATGAGCAAGAAGGTTTATACCTGCCGCAATATGAGCACGACGCCTGCGGCGTAGGGTTAATCGTAGACATCGCAGCGCGCCGAAGCCACGGACTGGTGCGCGATGCCCTCAAAATGCTCGAGAACATGGCACACCGTGGCGCCGAAGGTGCTGATAGCAACACGGGCGACGGCGCGGGCATACTAACGGCGCTGCCTCACGCTCTCTTCGTTCAGAAGCTGGGTCCGGCACTTTTTGATCTGCCGAAAGCCACTGACTACGGCGTGGCCCAGGTCTTCCTTCCGCTCGCTGAAGGGCCGCAGATCGCGGTCCGCCGGCTGCTCGAAGATTGCGTACGTGATGAAGGCTTGCGCGTACTCGGTTGGCGCGAAGTGCCGGTAGAGCCACAAGTATGCGGGCGTACGGCGCGCGAAGGCATGCCAGCCGTCGCTCAGCTCTTCGTTACGCGACTCGCAACCATTGATGCAGACCATTTTGAACGTCAACTGTACGTCGCGCGCAAGCAGTTCGAACGCCGTCTGCCCGAGCAGCTCCCAGACTGCAAAGACACTGCCTACGTTTGCAGCTTCTCGTCACGTACCATCGTCTACAAAGGTCTGCTCACGCCCACGCAGCTTCCGCTGTTTTACGCAGATCTACGAGATCCATGCTTCGACTCAGCGTTTGCGCTGGTGCATCAACGCTTCAGCACCAACACGTTTCCGTCGTGGAAGCGTGCGCACCCGTATCGTCTCGTTGCGCACAACGGTGAGATCAATACGCTGCGTGGAAACGTCAATTGGATGCGCGCGCGTGAGGAAGTGCTCGCGAGCTCCAAGTTCGCCGGTGACATCGCCCGCATTCGCCCAGTGATCGACGAAAGTGGCAGTGACTCGTCCATGTTCGACAACGCGCTCGAGCTGCTGTCGCATTCTGGGCGTAGTTTGCCGCGTGCCATGACCATGCTGATGCCAGAAGCATGGGAGAACGATCGGGAGATGGATCCGGAGCGCCGCGCGCTCTTTGCCTACCAGGCGTGTTTCATGGAGCCATGGGATGGCCCAGCGGCGATGCTCTTTGCCGACGGCAAATTTTGCGGCGCAGCGCTGGACCGTAACGGGCTGCGACCCGCGCGTGTGACTGTCACGACAGATGGTCGTCTCATCGTCTCGTCGGAAATGGGCGCTGCGCCAGTCTCGGATGACATCATCGCCGCAAAAAACCGCTTGAAGCCGGGCCAGATGATCCTCGTCGACTTAGAGCAAAAGCGTTTGCTCGATGACGACGAGATCAAGTCCGAGCTCGCGCGAAACTTGCCGCACAAACAATGGCTCGATGACAACGTCGTGTTTCTGAGCAAGCTCGCGCCTGTGACGCCGCCTGCCCCAGTAGACGTGCCAAAGCTGCAGTGTGTGTTTGGGTATAGCTCCGAGGATCTCCGCGTCCTACTTCAACCCATGGCCGTCAGCGGTGAAGAACCGGTCGGCTCCATGGGCAACGATGCGCCGCCCGCGTTTCTCTCGAAACAGCCGCGGCTCTTGTTCGACTATTTCCGGCAGCTCTTTGCGCAAGTGACGAACCCACCGATCGATGCGTTGCGGGAAGCACGTGTCATGTCACTAGGCACCGCCCTCGGAGCAGAAGCCAGCTTGTTCGAGGACACGGCGGCACACTGCCAAAAGCTCGTATTGCAGCAGCCCATCCTTACGGACGAAGCGCTCGAGCGCATTTGCCGATTCAAGGCACCGGGCCTTGCCTGCGAGCGGCTAGATGCGACTTACCCGAGCGAACAGAACGCCGAACAGGCGCTGACCAAAGCAATCGATGCGTTGTGCGACGCCGCTGTGGCCGCGGTGGACGCAGGCGCAACGATTCTGGTGCTATCTGATCGCGGCACGAATGACTCGCGCGCGCCGATTCCTAGCTTGCTCGCAGTGTCTTCTGTGCATCACCATTTGATTCGTGTGGGCCGGCGGACGCGAACCGGGCTCATTGTCGAAAGCGGCGAGCCGCGTGAGGTCATGCACTTCTGTTTGCTGCTTGGTTATGGCGCGGGCGCCGTGAACCCGTATCTCGCGCTTGCGTCGATTCAAGACATTGAAGACGGTGAGGCGCACTTCATCAAAGCCGTCGGCAAAGGTGTGCTCAAAGTACTTTCTAAGATGGGCATCTCGACGCTCGGCTCTTATCGTGGTGCTCAGATTTTCGAAGCACTCGGTCTCGATGCTGGGTTCGTCGAACGCTACTTCACGCGCACGCCGACCCGTCTCGCCGCGGTGGGATTGGCTCAGCTCGCAGCGCAGTACAAAGAACGTCACGCCCGCGCGTTCAGTGGTGAGCCTTCACTCGACGTAGGCGGTTTGTACCAGTGGCGCCGAGCGGGCGAACACCATGCCTACGGTCCGCACAATATTGGGCTGCTGCAACACGCCGTACGTTCAGGCAACTACCAGGTGTGGAAGAAGTTCTCCGCGGCAACCGACGAACAGAGCGCGCAAGCACACAGCATCCGCGGCTTGCTGCAAATGAAAGCGGGCACACCGATTCCGCTGAGTGAAGTGGAGCCCGCGTCTGCGATCTGCAAACGCTTCAAGACCGGCGCCATGTCTCTCGGATCAATCTCGAAAGAGGCACACGAGACCATTGCTATCGCGATGAACCGTTTGGGTGGCCGCTCGAACACGGGCGAGGGCGGCGAAGACCCCAAACGTTACGAGCGTGACGCCAACGGCGATTTGCGACGAAGTGCGATCAAACAAGTCGCCTCCGGACGTTTTGGCGTGACGATGCACTACCTCACAAACGCCGATGAGCTGCAGATCAAGATGGCGCAAGGCGCAAAGCCAGGCGAAGGTGGACAGCTTCCAGGTCATAAAGTGAGTGAGTACATCGCGGAGCTTCGGTGCGCGCTCCCCGGTGTGACGTTGATTTCGCCTCCGCCTCATCACGACATTTATTCGATTGAAGACCTGGCGCAGCTCATTCACGACTTGAAGTGTGCGAACAACCGCGCACGCATCAGCGTGAAGCTCGTCGCTGAGGCCGGCGTGGGCACCATCGCCGCCGGTGTAGCCAAAGCGGGTGCTGACGTCATTCTGGTGAGCGGCGATTCCGGTGGCACTGGGGCGGCCCCTGTGAGCTCAATCAAACACGCGGGTATTCCGTGGGAGCTCGGGCTCGCAGAGGCGCAGCAAACCCTCGTCAAAAATGGTCTGCGCGACCGCGTGGTGCTCGAGACCGACGGGCAGCTCAAGACGGGGCGCGACGTAGCCATTGCTGCCATGCTCGGTGCGGAGGAGTTCGGCTTTGCAACCGCCGCGCTCGTGGCCACTGGATGCGTGCTCATGCGGGTGTGCCATCTCAATACCTGTCCTGTCGGAATCGCGACTCAGGATCCGGAGCTCAGAAAACGTTTCGCAGGGGAGCCGGAGCACGTCATCAATTTCATGTCGTTTGTCGCCGAAGAGCTACGCGAGATTTTGGCTTCGCTCGGCATGCGTAAGCTCGATGAGCTCGTGGGACGTACCGATCTTCTAGAAGCCGTGCCAGGCACTCGCATCGACATGAACGCGTTGTTGTACTTCGTTCCTGGCGCGCTTCACTTTGTTCCTCCCCAAAAGCGCCCACCAGCATTGGTGCTCGATGACAGCCTCATTGCGCAGGCGCTGCCGGCGTTACTGCGTAAAGAACGCGTCTCGCTCCACGCGACAATCAAGAACATTGACCGTACGGTTGGCACACGGTTGTCGTCAGAGGTGGTGCGGGCGTTCGGCGCGCAAGGACTCGACCAGGACGCGATAGACGTGCAGCTCCGCGGCACAGCCGGTCAGAGTTTCGGCGCTTTCGTAGCCAAAGGGGTGACGCTCAGGCTCGAAGGTGAAGCGAATGACCACTTTGGCAAAGGGCTATCCGGCGGCAGACTGATTGTGTTCCCGCCGCGTGACGCCGCTTTTACGCCGGAGAACAACGTCATCGTTGGTAACGTAGCGCTTTACGGCGCGACGAGTGGGGAAGCGTTCGTGCGCGGCCAAGCCGGTGAACGTTTTGCCGTGCGCAACAGCGGCGCCGCAGCGGTCGTCGAGGGCGTCGGTGATCACGGCTGCGAGTACATGACCGGAGGGCTCGTCCTTGTGCTCGGGCCGGTAGGAAAGAACTTTGCGGCCGGCATGAGCGGCGGCACTGTCTACGTGCTCGACGCGGCGAATCTTCTCGCGCAGCGTTGTAATTTGGAAAGTGTCGTTCTCGAAGCGACGGACGATTCAGACCTGCAGACCATCAAGGCGTTGTTGCGGACGCATTTCGATCTGACGGACAGTCAACGCGCGTGGAGAATCCTCGCAGACTTCGCGAGTCACTCCGCTGCTTTCAAACGTGTGCTTCCAAAAGATGACAAGCCAGCGCGCACTGCGCAGACGACAAAGGTGAGAGTGAGCCATGGGTAAACCTACCGGATTCATTCAGTTTCCGCGCGAGACGCCGGTGAAACGCGATGTCGCAGTGAGGCTCAAAGACTCGCGCGAGATCGAGGGCAAGCTCGATGACGCAAATCTCTCAATTCAGGCTTCGCGCTGTATGGATTGCGGAGTTCCGTTTTGTCATTCTACGTCTGGTTGTCCGCTCGGCAATTTGATCCCTGAATGGAATGATCTTGTTTACCGCGGCGACTTTCAGCAAGCGCTGGATCGTTTGCATGCGACGAACAACTTTCCCGAGTTCACCGGCCGCGTTTGCCCTGCACCTTGCGAATCTGCTTGCGTACTCAACGTCGAAAGTGTTGGCACGGAGCCCGTGACCATCAAACAGATCGAAAAGCAGATCATCGATCGCGGTTTTAAGGAGGGTTGGATTCGACCGCAGATCGCCGTCAAACGCAGCGGGAAGCGCGTAGCGATCATTGGCTCTGGCCCCGCGGGACTTGCGTGTGCGCAGCAATTGGCTCGCGCTGGGCACGACGTCACGGTTTACGAACGCGACCAGCGTCTTGGCGGGCTGCTGCGTTATGGCATCCCCGATTTCAAGCTGGAGAAGTCACACATTGATCGCAGATTGCTGCAGCTCGAAGCCGAGGGTGTGGTGTTCAAGACCGGCGTGAGTATCGGTCGGGATCTCTCGCTCGAAGAGCTGAACGCGGATGCGGTGGTGCTTGCGGTGGGCGCAACACAGGCGCGCGACCTCGCCATTGAGGGGCGCAACCTGCACGGCGTCCATTTAGCGATGCCGTATTTGAGCGAGGAGAACGAACGCGTGGCTGGCTTGCGCGCGAGCGTCTCCATCGATGCAAAAGACAAACACGTGTTGATCTTAGGTGGGGGCGATACGGGGTCCGATTGTCTTGGTACTGCGCTTCGCCAAGGCGCGAGGAGCGTGACACAGCTCGAGCTCATGCCGCGTCCGCCAGAGGCGCGAGCAAACGTCTGGCCTGAGTGGCCTTATGTTTTTCGCACCTCGACCTCACAAGAAGAGGGTGGTGTGCGCGAGTTTGGGCTGCTCACCAAACGTTTCATCGGCCGCGATCGTGTGGAAGC
>JBIKMD010000176.1:0-7138 GCA_044359465.1 Myxococcota bacterium | reverse complement strand
CTCTCCGAGCAAGACCGCATTGTGTATCGCAATTTCTCGCATACGATTCACAGCTTGTTCGAAGTGGGCAAGCTGAAGCCTGACACCATGCAGATGAAAGACGTGTTTACGGGAAAGGCGCATTCGGTCTTCGAGCGCCGAAAGCCCGTGGGCATTGATAAGGATGATCTGGTCGAGGCGCGGTTGATTCAGACCCCTGATAACCGGCTCATGTTTTCGCCCTCGTTTTGTTTTCACCCGCGGGATGCCAAAAAAGCGATCCTCAAGTTGGTCAAGGCCCACAAAAAAACGGGTGGTGAGCCCGAGAGCCTGGTGTTCAAGCTTGCCTATTTGCGCTTGAAGGTGGACCGATACAAACACGTCACGCCAGACAAACTCTACGCTGCGCCGTGACTCGGCGCGAAGCGGCAAATGCCGGTGTGGCGGCGAATCACCTGGTTCACGTCAGCCAGGAGGCATAGGATGATGCACGCTATGAAGTATCTCCCGTTCGTTCTACTCGCTGCGTGTATCCAGCCGGCAAGCTCAAAAGGATCGCTCGATAGCGTAGGAAACGCCCCCACGACGCTCGAAGAGTTGGCGCGGTATCTGTTCAAGAACCAGGACAACCCTGATGCTGCCGTGCCAAAAGAAGCGCTGGTCAATCTCGAGAAATGGCTAAATACCTTCGCAGACGAAGGCCGGGGCGTTCGCCAATCGACTGGTTTTTCCGGACGCAGCTGGACGTTAAAGCCGCTCGAAGATGAAGACGTTGCCATGCTAGAAGTGCGCCCGAGCAGGCCATTGAAGAATCTGCTCGCGGGCGCGGTCGCATATACGAGCACGCAGTCCCTCGTTTGCCACGCCAAAGTGCAGGCTTCTGCAGACCACACCAAGGTGGAAGCTACGGCGAAGACTTATGTACGTTCCTTCCTGAGTGATCCTGCGTGTTTTTTGGATGGCACCTGCGAGCTACAGACGGAGAACGACATTCTGCGTGCTTCGATTCTGTTCGAAGCGCGCATCGTGCTGCTGAAGAACTACCGCTGGTTCGACTACGAGATCGACGGTGTGTCACGCCGGGCATTCTTTGGACGTGGTTGGCAGCCCGAGACCTCGGACAGCACCGATGGACCTGAAGGCAACCAGTTGTGGCAAACCTACAGCATCGATGTTTGGATCGACCGTGGTGGGGGAGAGGTGCTTCGCTTCCAGACCTTGTGGTCCGAGAACGAGCTTTTCCTCGCCGGTGCTAGAATTGATGACGCCTCGCAGCTGTCCACCGTCGCGTCCACAGTCGACGGCATCTTCAGCGCCACCGATCGTTACATCAAGGACGAGCTCAAACCGGCTGGCCTTTGTCTCTGAACAGACATCGTGGTGCCCGGCCCTAGTTCCAATACCGTTTACTTAGCTCGCGCCCGGCGCTCTGACGTGGCGAAAGCGCGCTAGACCCAACGCAAGAATCGTAGAGGCGGTGAAGCTGTCGTCGTGATTCATTGCATTGGGGCGCGCAACGCCTCCGCGCACGGAAAAAGTCCGGCTTCGCTGGGGGACTTTTTCCTGCTGCGGCTCGCGCGAAGGAAGCGGAGGAGAAGAGAGGTCGGGGCGGGGGAATGGTCGGAGACGAGGCCCAAACGAGCGCCAAGGCGCGCGTTGCTGCGAGTCCTTTTCCCTCCGGGCGTGGGGATGCTGCGTGACCGAATCGTGCGCTCTCGCGTTACGCCTGGGTCTTGCGTTTTTTCTTGGGGTAGCTCGACATTTTGATCTTCACGACGCGCGGATTGCTACGCGATCGCCGCTCCGGCAGAATGAATCGGCCAAGTTGCTCAGTGAGACGCTTCAAATGCCGCGGGATTGCTCCCGGGGAAGCCCCTGGCAGTGAATCGAAAAACCATTCCTCGCGAATGAAGCGCAGCGCGGTGATGAAACTGATCCGAAGGGGCGGTACCTTTGCCAGCTTCGCCGCGCGCTCCATTGCCACGCGCACGAGATTGCAAGCGAGCAGCAAACCCCAGATCTCTTGCTCCTCGCCATCTGGGGTCTTGCTGAGGCGCTCTGCCGCGGACGCTATTCGTATTCGACCCATTAAGACCGTAGACCGCAAGGTCCTTGAAACGATCCCCGCTGGCGCTACGATGCGCCCAGGTCTTCGCTGATTGCGCAAACAACCACTCGAGCGGCTCTTACCGAGACGCGCTCGTGCTTGCACGACGGCGCTTGCAGTGACGTCCTTCGTTGTACTTCGTCCGCCGCCAATGTCGAGCGAGCGCGCGACGTCGATGATCGGCCGGTCACGCGTCGGGCCGTAGGCCCGCCTGCGGCGGGACGCAATGCCAATGACCAGCCAAATCATCTCTTCGGCTCGAAGACCTCGGCGGTGTGAGCCAGCGAAGCAGCGAGTCGCATCAGTCCCCCATGTTGTCTTGTGTTTGTTCAACCGGAGACATCGTCTTGTTCGACCCTCATTTTCACTTGCACACTTGGTTTTATATGATAGAGTGCCGTAAATCATGAGACCAATCCCAACCCAAGGCATGGTGCCGCTTGACCGCAAAGAGCGGGTGAAGAACCGCCAGTGGCATGAGCGCGCGTCAGGGAAAAAAGTACGTCCCGGCCTCGGGCGCCCGAAGCGAAAGAAGTCTCATGACGAAGACGACCGTACCTCGCACAGGGCACGGCCTGAGCTCAGAGAGAAGAGCGCGCTGCATGTTACCGTCCGCACGACGGCGCGCGTGCCCAACCTGCGCTCACGCAAGCGCTATGCGGCGATCAGAAATGCCTTCGTGAAATTCTGCGTGCAAGAAACCATAGGCTTTCGACTCGTACACTTCGCCGTGTTGTCCAATCATTTGCATTTCGTGGTGGAAGCGGACTCGAAGCGCGCCTTGTCGATGGGCATGCAGAAAGTTCTGCACTCGATTTCACGGCGCCTCAACGCGCTCTGCGTGCGCGAGCAGGGAGGCCGCCAGATTGCGTCTGGTGCTGCGTCTTCGGACAAGGGTGGTTACCGCGCGCTCAGCGGTTGGATCGGGCGCGTGTTCTCGGACCGCTATTTTGCGCACCACCTCAAAACCCGAGCAGAGATGGAAAACGCCGTGCGTTACGTGCGCGACAACGCGAAAAAGCACTACGGCGCCGAAGCGACCGGCCTTCTGCGGCAAGGGCGGGGTCTACTCGACAGCTTCTCCTCCTTCGTCGCTGCCGAGAACATGCAATTCACCACGGGGCCAACAGGCTTCTTGTTAAAACGTATCTGTACGCTCTTGTCTTCGGCATGAGAGCCCGCACGACGCGAGGTCGACGCTGAAACGATGGGCGAACGCGGCAATCCCCACGCCCGGAAGGAAAAGGCCTCGCAGCAACGCGCGCCTTGGCGCTCGTTTGGGCTTCGTCTCTGTCATGCCCCCGCTCCCGACCTCTTCTCCTCTGCTCCATTCGCGCGAGCCGCAGCAGGAAAAAGTCCCCCAGCGAAGCCGGACTTTTTCCGTGCGCGGAGGCGTTGCGCGCCCCAATGCAATGAATCACGACGACAGCTTCACCGCCTCTGAGATTCTTGCGTTGGGTCTAGCGCGCTTTCGCCACGTCAGAGCGTCGGGCGCGAGCTAGGTGAACGGAATTGCCCCTAGTTCGGCACGTAGCGCTGCGCGCTTTCGAGCTGCGCCGTAAAATCCGGCGGTGTCTCGAACAAACCGAACTCAGTGAGGCTTTCTACGGAGGGCCACGTGCTAGTCTTGTTTGACGCGACGAAGGCTCGTACGGCCTCGAGTATCGCCTCGTGGGTCTTGAGGCCCCTAGCGAAGGCTGCGTCGATAGCTGTCTTCATCGCGTTTTCGTCGAGCGTCGCGGTTGGCGAGTGTCCATTCATGAGATTCATTTTGACAAACTCACGCACGTAGTCGTCGACGCTGAGTCCGCGCAGACGAATGATTTCTTTGCTGAACGCGGTCCTCGTTGCCCCAGCCGGGAGCGAGCTCAGCGCATAAAAATCGATGCTGATGTCACCCTGAGCTGCGGGTGCTTTGATGGTTTTGAGGGCAGCGAGGGCAGACTCGAGTGGAGTTGTGGTGCCAGCGGCGCGGACGAACGCTGAGTCAATCGCCTTCATCACTCGCTTTTGTTCTGCGGTGCTCGCGTGCGCAACTGCACTCTCGGCCAGCGTGCGCACATCGTAGAGTTGGTGTAGCGGAAGAAGCTTGGCTTGAATGGCAGCGCCTTCGTCGGCTGTGACGCAAACGCCTCCCGCGACCATTTGAACGAGTGCTGCTGACTGTTTGAATGAGAGGGGAAGCAGCGCTAGCGCTCCGGCAGCAATCGCATCGACCAACGAGCCCGTTGCACGTTCGGTTTCGACGAACTTGCTGCGGAACGCGCGTAGTGCTTCGGTTGTATTGGACGCACCGGAGCTTTCCAGGTTGGTGAGTTGTTGCGTGAGCGTAAGCTCTGCCCGGGTCATGCCCATGGCGTTCGCGACGACTTGCGCAATTTTTGCTGGGTCGAAACCTTCCGGCGCACCCCACATGTTTTCGAGGAGATTCAAGACACTGGCCGCTTTGTCTTTAGCGATCGTGCCGATGCCGGTTCCGACGGCTTCTTCAAAGGTTTTTCCCGCTGCTACGGCCGTTCTGTAGCGGAGGGTGGCTGGCGTGAGCGCAGCTTCAGTCGTACCTGTGCGCAGCAATACATTTCGAACCAGATCCTGGTAGAAGATCTTGGTTTTGTGGCTGGCAATGCGGTCGATCGCGATCTTGAGCGCTGGATCATCCGGTGCGAAAACCCCGTAGCGATCGAGATTCAACGTGCCTTCGTAGTTGTAGATACTCAAAGACGGGATCGAATCGAGCGCAGCGAGGATCGCCTCGACGGCGTCGCCACTTCTTTGGAACGTCTCGCGCAATACGTTTTTTGCCGCGGCCACTTCGGGCACGCCTGGCAGCAGAGACTCGAGCGCGAGCACAGTGAGGTCGACGGTTTTGAAGCCGAGCGCGGTCGTGAGCGTCTTTCGTGCCGCCGCGAGCACAGAGCTATTTTGCATTGCATCGAGGATTATTGTGACGTTCGCATCTGGCGGCAGCGTCAGCTTCTTTGGAATAGCGTCACGCAGCACTTCCGCGGCTTTGAGCCAAGCGGCCTCGCTGCCATTTCCTGTGAGTATCGCTTGATTGAACGCAGCCGTGATGGGACCCATTTTCTTGTCGAGCTCTTTCGATGCGCTGAGTGCGGCAAATAGCGCCGTCTCGGCACGCAGCTGGTATTCGCTTGGAAAGAGCGCGCCTACGTCTTTGGTCAGTGCGGCGGACGCTTGGTCATCGATCAACCCCTGCGAATGAAGCTCGTACAAGAAGCTCCCATCGAAGGAAGCGCTTGGCGAAGCGGTCCCGCGTAAGGTTTTTGCTGCAGCGACGAAGGCTTCAAACGGATTCGTGTGCGTTGCCTTTGCCGTTTGGAAGGCCGCTTGTGCCTCGCGCACCGTTTGGCCGCCGCTTGCCGCGAGACGCGCCAAGGCCGCGGTCAACGAACCGTCGATTTTCTTAGTGAAGTCGAAGCTGAGCTTTGCAGCTGCTAGGAGCGTTCCTGTTGTGTCGATACCCAGCCCGTAGAGGGTTCGTTCGTTTCCGTTCTTCACAGTCACCAGCATGTTGGTGGCGGTCATGGGCATGGAAATCCACGAGTGGTTCGTATTCTCGACTTCGCCCGTGACGCCGAGTTGCGCGAGCGCGGCACTTACTTTGCTCACGTCGAAACGCTGGCCATCGAGAAGCGAGATGCCGGCGCCCGGCACGTTGAGTGCGGCACCTACCCGCGTGGGATTTCGTGTGCCTAACTCGCCAAGATCCGGTGCGCGTTGTTTGAGGAACTTCTCGGCTTTTGTGAAGTGCTTCGGTAAAAAATCGTCGTGTTCTGTCATGCCAATGGCAGACGTGATGTCGGCGATGGAAAAACCGCTCAGGCCGTAGCGGGAGAACAGCATTTGTTCTTCGGCCCAAAACTCGTCGAGTAGACCGTCTTCTTTACTGAACCACTCGCCCTGGCCTTCGACCATGCGTTGCAACAAAGTCACGGCGAGCGCGCCTTGTTTTGCCGGCGTCAATCGTGCCTCTTTACCAAGCCAGATGCCCGTTTCGATGGCGAGCATGCGCTGCAAGTCCTCGCGTGAGGTTTGAGCAAAACGCGTCGAGAGCGCTACGCGCACATCGCCAGTCGCCGTCTTTGTGAATTGAAACGCGCGTAGATTATCCGCCTGCGGTTCGAAAAAACCACCCGGTTGCCATTTGTTGGGATCCCAAACGACTTTCGCTTCATCGCTTGGTGCCAGAACGTGATCGTAGCGCAGGATCAGGGTGAGCGCGTTGACGCTCTTTGATAGCTCCGAGCCATCGAGGGCAAAACGCGGGACCGCTTGCACCACCGGGTCATAGCCGCCGGAGGTGTCTACACGGCGTGGGTAGACGACGTTGAAGATGTGGTCTTCCCCGTCTCTGACGCCGTCTCCATCGCGGTCATAGTGCGTGAGCAGCCGCCCTCGATTGTTTGGTGGCAGGTAGTGTGTGTCTACCTTCAGCTCGCCTGTTTTGATGTCGTCTTTGTAGTCGCGTTTGAGATCTGCGATCGTGCCTTTGAGCATCTGATCCCAGGTTTGTTCTTCCATGATGCCGTCGAAGAAGCGCTTCTGCATGACGAAGTCATAATTGTCGCTCGTCATCTCTGTGGTCGAAAGATACTGCAGGTCAGGAATCTGGCGTTCGAGGGTCTCGGTATTGCCTTCGCCCCAGCATTGGTACGCGGCCATGACTTGGCCTTGGCCAGTCCCTTTGGCGCCACTCGCTAGCGCAGCCTCAAAGAAATTCCCGTGGCCAGCATGGCCGCAATATTCAATGACGTGCGTTTTACCATCGCCTACGGGTGCGACGATGTTCAGCCCATCACTCTTTGGCGGAATGTGCACTTCGATGTCATGCTTCGCGCCGCGTTTTTTGATGACAAAATCATGTGAACCATCGGGATTGGCGGTGTGTTTGGCGCCCATCATTTCTACGAAGAACCAGATGTTGTCTTCAATCTTGCTGCCGTCGTCATCGCAGTAGCGGACGACCTTCACGGTCTTTGGCCAGTCCGCATAGGGCGGGGTTTCTGGATAGAGGAGGGCGCGTGCCTCCTT
>JBIKMD010000175.1:0-7149 GCA_044359465.1 Myxococcota bacterium | reverse complement strand
ACGATCCCAGTTGGGGTGAAAGGGCGGCTCTGCCGATAGGTGCCACTCAACGTCGAAGCCGGCCTCTTTGAGCTGCGCAGCGATCTGCTTTCCGAGCTTCTCGTCGTCTTCCAAGAGCAAGATCATGCGCTCAGCATACGCCGGAATCTTAAGCACACAATAAGGCCCTTAGGCTGAGCGGCTCGCAATCGCTTTGCGCATGCGATCACGAAGATGCTAGGGGGCCGCGCAGTGAAAGCGCGCGACAAACTAAAAAAAGAAGGCCTCAATACCGACCTGATTGATGGGGTCTCACCTGAGCTCCTCAAAGGGCTCCACATTCTCACCCGCGACGGGGATCTCAACCAAGACTCGCGGCGCAAGCTCAAGCAGGTGTTGCACCTGCTCGGTCTGCTCAAACCTGCGATTGATGATTCACTCGCACGTCACCCAGAGCCCATCGTGGTCGATTGCGGCGCCGGCAAAGCCTACCTCGGTTTGCTCATGGCGCAGTGGGCGCTCAAAGCGCGTGGAAGCGTGATCAACATCGAAGCTCGCAAGGACCTCTGCGCGACGGCAGAAAAGATCGCCAAAGAGGCCAAGATCGATCGCGTCAGTTTTGTGGCGAGTGACGTGCTGAGCGCGGAGCTTCCTGAGCGCGTGCACTTGGTCATGGCACTGCATGCTTGCGACACTGCCACCGACGACGCATTGTTTCGTGCGCTTCGTCTCAACGCCGACCACGTGGCGCTGGTGCCATGCTGCCAAGCGGAGGTCGCGCAGCAACTGAAGTCTGCGCCATCAGGGGCGCTGTCCACCTTGCACGAGCACAATTTGCATCGGCGTGAGCTCGGTTCGCATTTGACCAACGTCATTCGCTGCCTGGTGCTGGCGTCGCATGGTTACCAAGTGACGGTGACCGAGCTCGTTGGCTGGGAGCATTCCATGAAGAATGAGCTCATTCTTGCGCGCCGAGTCCACCGCGAGCACGCGCCTTCTAAACAGAAGCTAGAGGTATTGCTCAAAGAGAGCGGAGCCAAACCCAAAATCATTCGTCTTCTCGAAGGCGCTGCGCCGGCAGAGGCCGCGGTTTGAACGATCGTGCATGAGAGGAACGCGCACCTAATGTTTCCCGTGTCCGAGTTGCTGCGCTGGTACGATCAAACGAAGCGGGCCATGCCGTGGCGCGATGAGGTGTCACCTTATCGCACGTGGATCTCCGAGATCATGCTGCAGCAAACGCAGGTGGAAGTGGTGCGCGGTTATTTTGCGCGTTTCCTAGAGCGTTTTCCCACTGTGCACGCGCTCGCTGAAGCAGAAGAACGTGACGTGCTCCAGTTGTGGGCGGGCCTCGGTTATTATTCGCGCGCTCGGAATTTACACCGTGCGGCCAAGCTTGCGGTCGCGGAGCATGGCGGCCTGCCTGAGACGCGCGAAGGGTGGCTTCAGCTTCCTGGGGTTGGGCGCTACACACTCGGCGCCGTCCGCTCGATTGCTTACGGTGAGCCAATTGCGCTCGTCGATGGCAATGTGCTGCGCGTGATCTCTCGTATTGCCGGCCTCGAGACGACGCGTGGAGAGAAGGCCTCGGACGACAAGGTTTGGAAGATTGCCGAAGCGCTGCATGCGGACGATTCCCGCGTGCGGTTGCGTCCGGGTGATTTCAACCAGGCGTTGATGGAGCTTGGCGCCACCGTCTGTTCGCAGGCGTCGCCAACGTGCGCGTTATGTCCGGTGCGCGCCGCGTGCGCCGCGGCAAAGACGGCGCAGCCGGGCAAGTATCCGCTGCCCAAAAAAGCGACGGCCAAACGCAAAGTGACACTCGCCGCAGCGTGGATTGAGCGGGATGGCAAAGTGCTGCTCGTCGAGCGTCCGCGACCCGGCTTGTGGGCGGGTATGTGGGCGCTCCCGTCCGTGGTGATTGGGAAAGCCAAAGCTGACGAAGCGCTGCTGGGGCTCGTGTCCTCGCTCGGCGGCAAACGCGCCAAAGTGGGCGCATGCCTCAAAACGACAGCGCGTCAGCTCACCCATCGTGATGTAGTAATTGCTTTACATGAGGTACGCGTCACGGGGACTCTCGCTGGGCGCTTTGTTGCTCGGGATGCGCTCGCAAGCGCGGGAATGCCTGCGGCGTTTTTGGCGGCGGTACCTGACGCGTGAGATGGCTTCCTCTGCTTGTGCTGCTTGGCGCCTGCGTGGGGCCGCCCTGGAACGCGAGCCAACTCTTGCTCGACGGCAAACACCGCGTGGCCGAAGCGCTTGGTGACGAGCTTGCGGCGGACGACTTCGATCGCGAGCTAGTGCCCCAGATTCCTCCGCCGGGCGCCCTGAGGCCGTGCTGCGCTTTTGGTATGGATCTCACGGTGCGCTGGATTGGTGTGCCAGTGTTCTTCATGCCGAACATGACCGAGCTCAAAGCGCTCGGTCGTCATCAGTACGATAACGGCATGCTCACGCTGCAGTCGAACGGCAAGTTCTTCGGCATGGAGAACAACGGTCTTGTCTACACTTGCCGTGGTGGCTTCATCGACATTGCGCACGTGCGTGACGTGGCGGACATGACCTTCTTCCTCGCCATGCGACTCATCGCCGCACTTCCCGGGCCCGTAGACATAGAGTTTGCCACCCTGGATGCCAAACGCGTGCGCGTGCACGTGGAGGTGCCGGCCTCGCTGCTGGCACTCTATGGTCGTTTCACCGTTGCGGCGACGATCGCGGAGTATCTTGGGTACCAGCAGAGCACCTGGCATGAGCTGGCGCAGTGGTGGGGTTACGAAAGCGCGCGTGGGTACTCGGAACAGGTCTCCGCGTTTTCACCCGAAGATTTTTATTCGAATGCGTTGGGCGCGCGCCTTGGAGGGCTCGCGGTACGGCACAAAGTGTTCCGTTCGCGCGAGGACTACAATGCGGGCATCGATACGTGGCTCGCGGCCGCGCTCAAGTTGCTTCATGAAGTGCCCACGTCGTCTGGCCGCGCCGCCATGGGGGCGATCGATGGCGTTTGGTGGAGCTCGAAGTTCATGCTGCCGGACAACCAGGCCGTGCCGCGGCGTAACTTCAACGTCGAGAGCCCTATTCACCCTTGGCTTCTGGCGGAGATGAAGTGGCCCGCGCGTGTGCCTCAGGATTTGGAGGCTGCTTGCGCCGACACCGAACCGCGCCCGCTCTACATTCCCTCGCATGTGGGCAGTAAAGCGATCACCGATCTCGCCACCATCGAGTGGGAACCGAATGAGTGGGTGCGCGAAGATTTTCCGGTGTGGCGTAAGCCGATGATCGTGCGAGGCACCGACGTTGCGCACATGGTCGACGCGACACATCGGCAAATGGTCGAGCGTTTTCAGCCGGGCTTCGACAGCAAAGCCGCCGTCTGTCCTCTTGCGGATTTACAAGAGAGCCTTGCGCGCATTGGGGGCAAGGTCGGTAGTGTGGGTGTGGCAGCAGCCGTCGTCGGTGGCGAGCAACGCGTCGCATGGCAAAACCAACAACCGTTTCCCGCTGAGGCGCTGCGCACGCTTGCGTCTGTTTTTGCTGCGCTCTGCGCCGTTGATGCTGGTGAGGTCGATGCCAAGCGGCTGCCTGAGCTTCGCGCTGCACTTGTGCAGGGCACGCAGGTCACGCTCGATGACGACTTGCTCGAAAAATATCTGAAACCGCTCGGTGTTCAGCTGTCGCGCGACGTCAGCGCGGAGGACGGCGTCTCAGTGCTCGCTGCAATCGCAAGCGCGTCCGCGCTGTCCGCCCGCAGTCGCGAGACGCTCCTCGCCTGGATGAAAGAAACCCCCATCGCGCTCGTCCTGAATCGACCGCTCAGCGTGGCGCTTGGCAAAGAAGCGATGGTTGCGCACGCCGTGCACGCTGACGCCACGATGCTGAGTGATCTCGGTTTGGTTGCGCTGCCAAATGGCGCGCAAATCGCGATTTCTGTGATGACCAAGGATGTGCCAGAGAAGCAGCAGCAGGCGCTCGTCGCGGATCTGGGCCGGGCGATTTGGCAATGCTGGCGCAGTGGGACCTACTGAACCTCGGCTGCCGCATGCTGTCCTACCAACGGTAGCCCACACCGGCGCCGAGTCCGCCATCGCGCAACAAGGCAGGCCCAATGCGCGCAGGCCCGTCGAACAAGGCGCGAATCGGTTCAGGTGCCCGCGCAACGATGACTGTCATGGCTGCGAACAGCGCCAGGCCCGCGCCAAAACTCGCTTGGTCTGCCAGCGGTCCGGCCATGCCTCTGATGACTTGCTTCTCGTAAAGCTCGGTAGGTGACGTATTCGGCGCAACGGATGCGTTGTGGTGAGTCGGCACACTAAAGTGTATCAACGCGTGGCGCACCCGGTCGTTGCGCTTTTGAAAGACCGACGACTGCTTCACAGCCTTGGGCGCGGCTGGTTGAGTCATCACTGCCGGTGCTTCGTTTTGCGCGGCCAACAGAGAGACGGTCCAGACTGTTAGAATGATGCTCACGCGTTCACCTCGGAGGGAACTCTAACGCGCGAAGTTGATTCTAAAAAATGAGATAAAACAGTAATCGTTGTTCGGTTTAAAAGAACTATTGTGAGACGACGGCGTTGTTTGTGTCATGCACGTCGCGGGGGGCTCTAGGCACACCAATGAGCAAGCGGTTTTTGGGTGTAATCTCCTCGGCGATGGCCTGAGTGAAGACGTCGAAGTCTGCTTGCCTGAGCCGTTCGGCGCGGCGCAAATCAATCGCGAGCGAGAAATCGACCCACCCGAGGAGGCCGCCGGTGTCTGCCTCATGTTTGCGATGGCAGCAGGGGAGCACTGACACCATGGCGCGGGCGGCTGTCGCTCGGTCTAGGACTAGGTCCGTGAGTGAGCCGCAGGCGTGGACGGAGACCACGAGATCGTCTGGCGTGAGCGCAATGTCTTCAATCGAAGCTTCACGCGCTTCGTAGCGTCCGACGAGCTGCGGGAATGCGGCTTCCATTTCACGTAAGGACTTGGCGGCGCACGGCGGCAGCTTGAGATCGATGGCGAGCACCTGCTCGATGTCTGGCTCGATGAGCGCCAGAATTGCCCCGGTGATCCCGTGGCCACACGCTAGGTCGACGATCCGTTTGGGCCTCAGCTTGGTTCTGCTCAGCCGGCGCTGCGTGCGTTTGGCTACTTCCCAAGACTCGAAGAGCTCCTTACGCGGAACGCAGGACGCGCGGGCGAGGACCCGGGCGATTTTGCCAAACAAGGTGTCGGCTGGGAACAGCTCTGCGCTGTGAGGGAGAAGTCGTGATCTGCTGCCTTGGTGCACAGCAAACGCGCTAGCGCTACCGCGCAAAGGTTGCTAGCCACGGCCGCCATGGAAGAGCAAAGCGTGGAGACCGCCAGCGTGCTGAACAAGCCGCGCCCGGCACTGACGATGGGATTGTTCGCTGCCGCGGCTTACGTTTGTTGGCGCGGTTATTCGCAGTACACGACGGGCCTGTTCACTGAGCATCCGACCTTGGTTCTGAGTCATGTGGGAAATGCCATTGCGCTCTGCGCGCTTGGCCTGCGTTGGGCGAAGCCGGAGTGGAAAAAGCCCGCGATGATTGCCGCGGTGGGTGCGGCGGTGCTTGGGTTTGTGTTTGCGCAGGTCAAGGGGAGCTAGTTCGAGTTCGAGTTGGATTTCGAGTTCTTAGTTGTAGCCGTGGCGGTGGCCGTGAGCGATCTTTCGAGATCGAAGAAGCAGCATCGTGGCAACATCAGTGAGCCCTTCGAGCTCGAACAAAGACCGACGCCGGCCACGGCCACTCGGCTACGACTTACGTGCTCGACTTACGTGCTCGACTTACGTGCTCGACTTACGTGCTCGACTTACGTGCTCGACAAAGTGATGCCCACTGGGCAATGATCACTCCCCGTAGTTTCCGTTTCAATGAACGCGCTCTTCACCCGCGGCAGTAGGACCTCACTGACCCACACGTAATCGATGCGCCAACCAATGTTGCGCGCACGGGCGCCCATCCGCTGGCTCCACCAGGAGTACTTCTCTTCTTTAGGATGCAGCGCCCGAAACGTGTCGACAAAGCCGCGGGCGAGCTGTTTGCTCATCTCCGCGCGTTCTTCCGGTAGAAAACCGCTGGTCTGCGAATTGGTCTTCCAGTTCTTCAGATCGATGTTCTCGTGAGCCGTGTTGAAATCCCCCATGACCACCAGCGGCTTTTTACTCGTTTTCGAGACCGACAGGGCCCAATCGAAAAAGGCCTGGTAGAAACCGAGCTTGAACGGCACGCGGCTGTTGTCTCGCTCGTTGCCGCTGCCCTTGGGAAAATACACGTTGCACACAATCACATTGCCAAGCTCCACCGCCATGAAGCGACCCTCGCGATCGAACTCGCTGTTTCCCAGCTTGGAGTACGTCTGGAGCGGTTTTTCACGTGTGAAGATGGCGGTGCCGCTGTAGCCCTTCTTTTCGGCGAAGGACCATACCGAATGGTGTCCGGCTGGCGTGCGCAAATGCTCGGGCAGCGCGGCGTCGTCGATGCGGGTTTCTTGCAGGCCGAGCACGTCGATTTTGGCGGCTTCCATCCAGGAGACAAAGCCTTTGCGCTCTGCCGAGCGAATTCCGTTCACGTTCCAAGAGACAATCTTCTGCATGACTTGCGCGCCTAGCAGATCTGGCCTACGGCCGCGACGCCCCTGTAGGACAACCATCGGAGACCAACGATGCCCAATTCAAACAGTCGCACTGGCGTTCTCGCACTCATTGGCAACACACCACTCGTGCAGGTGCGCCGCATCGATACCGGGCCTTGCGAGCTCTTTTTGAAGCTCGAAAGCCAGAACCCTGGCGGCTCAATCAAAGACCGCATTGGTTTGTCCATGATCGAAGCGGCCGAGCGTGAAGGCAAGATCAAGCCAGGTGGAACGATCATCGAAGCGACCGCTGGCAATACCGGTCTGGCGCTTGCGCTGGTGGCGGCCTCCAAGGGCTACAAGATGCTCGTCGTCATTCCAGACAAGATGAGCCAAGAGAAGGTGTTTCACCTCAAGGCGCTTGGCGCTGAGATCGTGATGACCCGCTCCGACGTTGCTAAGGGACATCCTGACTACTACCAAGACGTGGCGGCGCGTATCGCCAAGGATACGCCGAACTCCTATTACGTGGACCAGTTCAACAACCAGAACAATCCCAAGGCACACGAGGAGAGCACGGGGCCAGAAATCTGGGAA
>JBIKMD010000287.1:0-5949 GCA_044359465.1 Myxococcota bacterium | reverse complement strand
ATTACGCTACGGGCGCGCAAGAGCAGCTTTATATTGAAAATAACGGCATGATTGGCAGCTACTCGGACACCGACGGTGTGACGGTGTGGGGCTCCATGCAGTGCCCGTACTACGTGCACAAAGCGCTCATTCCGCTTTTTGGTCTGGAAGCAGACAAAGTCCGCATCATCCAAGCAGAGACTGGCGGAGGCTTCGGCGGGAAAGAAGAGTACCCTTCCCTCCTCGCAGGTCACGCAGCCCTGCTCGCCATGAAAGCCAAGAAGCCCGTCAAGATGATCTACGATCGGGCCGAAGACATGGTCGCCACCACCAAACGCCACCCTTCGAAGACGCACATCAAAAGTGCGGTGACCAAAGACGGAGAGCTGGTCGCGCTGGACATCGACTTCGTCATTGACGGCGGCGCCTACAACACGCTCTCGCCCGTGGTGCTCTCACGCGGGACGATTCACTCCGCGGGTCCGTATCATACGCCCAACGTGCACGTTCGTAGTCGCGCTGTAGCCACCAACACGCCGCCACAAGGGGCGTTTCGTGGCTTCGGCGCACCCCAGAGCATCTTTGCCATCGAGCGCCATTTAGACGTCGTGGCCAAAGCGCTGCAGCTCGATCCCGTCGCGCTGAGAAAAAAGAACTTTGTCAAGCAAGGCGAGACCACAGCCACCAGCCAAACGATCAAAGAGCCGGTCGACATGGCTTCGATCTTGGACAAGGCGCTCAGCAAAGCTGGTTACTACGAAAAACAAAAACGCTACGCGCAGAGCAATCCGAGCTCGGCGATCAAACGCGGTGTTGGTTTTGCCACCTTCATGCATGGCGCCGGTTTCACTGGCTCCGGCGAGAAGATGCTCGCGAGTGTCGTAGGCGCAGAAGCCATGCCGAATGGGCATGTCCGCGTGCTCGCCGCAAGCACGGAGATCGGCCAAGGGACGAACACAGTCTTTGCGCAGATCGTGAGTGACACCCTCGGCATTCCTTACGACATGGTGGACATCGCCACACCAGACACGCGCGATGTGCCGAACAGCGGGCCAACAGTCGCATCACGCACCACGATGGTCGTTGGAAAGCTCGTGCAATCCGCAGCGATTGGCCTGGAGCAAACACTCGTGGGCGCAGGGCTCTACAGCAAAGGTGCGGGCGGTGATGCCTTCGCTAAGGCCTGCGCCAGCTACATCGCCGCGCATGGTCCCCTCAAAAGCTACAGCCAATACAAACAACCTGCGGGCGTCGAATGGGACGACAAGAAATACCAGGGTGATGCCTACGCCACCTACGCGTGGGCCACCTACGTTGCGGACGTGAGCGTCGACATGGTCACGTATGAAACACGCGTCGAAGACTTCGTTGCCGTGCAAGAGATCGGTCGTGTGGTGCATCCCATCCTCGCGGAAGGTCAGATCGAAGGCGGCGTTGCGCAGGCCATTGGCTACGCCATCTACGAGAAGGTCGTGTGGAAAGACGGCCGCATGGCCAACGGACAGATGACCAACTACATCATGCCAACGAGCGCAGATGCGCCGCCCATTCGAGTCTTCTTCGACGAAACCCCGAGCGATCACGGTCCGTTTGGCGCTAAAGGCATTGGCGAGCTTCCCATGGACGGTCCCGCGCCCGCGATTCTCAATGCCATAGCCAATGCAACGGGTCTGTCTCCCACGGCGATCCCGCTCTTGCCAGAAGACATGATGAAGCTGGTGCAACCATGAAGATCAATTGCAAAGTGAACGGCGTCGCCAAACAGCTCGAAGGTCACTCGATGTCGCGCCTACTCGACGTGCTGCGTGAAGACGTCAAGCTCACCGGCACCAAAGAGGGCTGCGGCGAGGGCGAGTGCGGCGCTTGCAGCGTGCTCATGAATGGCACGCTCGTAGACAGTTGCCTCGTCCCCATGGCGCAGTGCCAAGGTGCAGAGATCACCACCATCGAAGGTGTCGCGGCTACCAAATACGAGAAGCTGCAACGCGCATTCATCGCTTGCGGCGGCGCTCAGTGCGGCATTTGCACACCTGGCATGATCATCGCGGCGGCGGCGTTACTGGAGCGCTGCCCCAATCCTACGGACGAAGACGTGCGTGAAGGCCTCGCTGGCAACCTGTGCCGCTGTACGGGCTACATGAAAATCATCGACGCGGTAAAACAGGCGGCGAAGTCATGAGAGCGAATCCGCGCGACTACGACCTAGTGAGCGCAGCACAGCTCGATGAAGCATTGCGGCTCGTGGCTGGTGGTCACAAACCCTTCGCTGGCGGCACCGACCTCATGGTGCTCTTCGAGAGTGGAAAGCTGGCGCCAGGACACTACGTGAGCCTGCAGGGGTTAAAGGAGCTCAGCGGAATCACCGTTGACGATACGCACATCACACTAGGCGCGCTGACCACGTATACCGACGTGCGGAACCACGCAGTCCTGTCGAGCGAATATCCCAACCTGGCAAACGCTGCGCGCGAAACCGGCGCGATTGCGATTCAGAATCGCGGAACGATCGGCGGCAACATTGCCAACGCGTCTCCCGCCGCTGATTCGCCGCCTGCCCTGCTCGTCGCTGGGGCTGAGCTCGAGCTTCGCTCTCTCGCCGGCACGCGCTGGCTTGCGTACGACGACTTTCACACGGGGTACAAACAAACACGCCTGCAACAACACGAGATCGTCACGCGGATTCGTGTTCCGCGTGCGCTAGCGGGCACGGTGCACTTCTATCGCAAAGTTGGCACGCGCAAAGCGCAGGCCATTTCCAAGGTATGCGTCGCTGCAAGCGCGCGCGTGAGCGGCCGGAGCTTGAGCGACCTCCGCATCGCGCTCGGCAGTGTGGGGCCGATTCCACTTCGCGCAAAGCACGCAGAAGCAGCGCTCAGTGCGCGCGTGGTGGATGCGCAAGCCATCGCTGACGCGCGAGCAGCGCTTACCAAAGACATCGCCCCCATAGACGACATTCGCTCCACGCGTGATTACCGCGTGCAAGTCGCACAGAATCTCGTTGCAGCTTTGGCGTCACACTTCATTCCACAATGAGTTGGAATTGGATCGACACGCTCGCGGATCTCACGCGTCAGAACGTGGCGTTCGCTTTGGTCACGGTAACGCGTGTGCAAGGCTCAGCACCGCGCGAGCCTGGCGCCAAGTTGATCGTGACGGCAAACGGCGAGCTGTTTGGAACAATCGGTGGCGGGCATCTCGAAGCGCTGGTGATGCAAGACGCGCAGCGCGCGATTGCAAACAACGCTCCGTGTACCCAAAGTTATCCACTGGGAGCAAAAGCAGGCCAGTGCTGCGGCGGCGTGGTCGATGTGTTCATCGACGTGCAAGGTTTGGGTCCAACGCTGCATGTGTTTGGCGCGGGCCATGTGGGCCAAGCCATCGTACGCGTATTGGAGGGAACCCGTTTTGCAGTGCATGTGATTGATGAACGCAAAGAGTGGCTGGACAAGCTTCCGCCACGCGCCATGAAACACGACGAAGCGTGGGATCGCTACGCAGCGCAAGTGAGCGGTGGTTACGCGTTAGTCATGACGCATCGCCATGATCTCGACGAAGACATTGTGTTCGCGCTGGCACACAAACCCCTCGCCTACTTGGGGCTCATCGGCAGCGAGACCAAATGGAAACGCTTCGCACATCGTTTGCAGCTACGCGGGCTGAGTGAAGCGACTATCGCAAAGATCAAATGCCCCATTGGCATTGCCCACACAGGAAAGGCACCCCAAGAAGTCGCGATCAGCGTGGCGGCAGAGCTACTCTCGCTAGAGCAGCAAACGCGCACTGTGGGTAGTATGACTCAAGACAAGATTCGTGCTCGATCAGAGAGATGGACTAAGCTGTAGGAACCATGAGCGACAAACCGCAAGACCCAAGCAAACCCGAGGTTGCCATCAACGAGAATGCAGCCCTTCGTGCGATGTCCTCGGACGCGCGCAAATTGGGTCTGAAACCGGGGAACGCCGTCTATTTTTACAACGAAGCTCTCGAGCATCACAAAGCAGGCAGGTTCGATCAGGCGCAGAACGCGGCCCGTCTCGCCTGTGAGTGCGATGCATTCATGACCGTCGCCTGGGAGCTCAGAGGGCTCGCGCTCGCGCAGTTTTATGAGTTTCAAGGCGCTGCGGACTGTTTGCGCCGAGCGACTGAGTTAGAGCCAAAACGCGTCTCCGCCTGGGCCAATCTCGGCGAAGTCTGCCTAAAGCTCTACCTGTATCCAGAGGCAGAAAAAGCGCTCAAAACAGCCATCAGCCTAGACCCCAAAGCACTGGATCCGGCGAGTCGTCGCGCGCGGCTCGTCATTCTGACGCGGAACCTCTGGGGACAAACTTAGCCAAGTGGGGGTGGTGCTGTGAATGAACTGCGAGCACGTGCAAAATCAACGGGTGAACAATGACTGCAATTAAAGGTCCAGGCGGACCGAATCAGCCTAACCTGCTTCCAGAAATTCCCGGGACCCAGAAGCCTGTAGGCCCAACGACGATCTCCGGCGAGGTGGCGCTGAACAACGCGGTGTCTGGCCAAAACGCGGTAGAGCAGCTCGGTGCGCGCGTCGGCCGCGGCACAGAGACCACGGTCTCCCTCGCGGGACCGCTCAATGACCCATTTGTCGGACAAGCGAATACTGGTTTCATCTCCGGTCTCTTTGATGCCAGCAGCATGCCGAGCGTGGCCGCCCCTCTCGTTGGCGGCGTGCCGGACCCGAGTGCGACCGATCTGCCAATGCTCCCTGAAGGCATCACCCAAGAAGCCAAGACCGGCGAAGTCGGTCGCACCTACCGCGTGGCGGTGAGTGACCATTTCGAAAAGCTCGCTGAACGCTTGGAGCCGCAGGTCAATACGGCGCTTCGGGTGATCAACGATCCTACTTTTTCGACGCCGGGTTCACCTGGCAACGTCGCGCTCAACGCCGCGCAGGTGGCGGCGGTGCAAACGGCTCGCTCGCAAGGCAGCACACGACTCGGCTCGGGCGCACCAGGAACGGTGGCGGCGAATCTTGATCAAGTGAAAGAAGCCGGCGAGACGGTGGTGGGAATCCTGAAGAAGGCGCCAGGCACCGCGTTTCAGGGCATCGACTTCAATAACATGGACATCAATGATGCCATTGTTCTCATGTGCTTCCTTTTGGCCAAAGACGCCACGCTCGACCTCAAAGATTTGCTCAAAGACATGAATGCTACGCGGCTCAAACGCTCGGCGTTGCGTGACGGCATTACCAAGTTAAAGGGTTGGCTCGCGACCGAGAAAGACAAGGCGCGCAAATGGTTCGAACTCAACTCGGGCAAGCTGAAACCCGGCACGACCTTCGAAGACTACTTCAAATCACTCAAGCTCAAACCCCCGAGCGTGACCTTCAATTACTCGGCAGGAACGGCGAGCCTCTCAGGAGGAAGCAGCGTTAATCCTGCTGACTACCCTGCAAGCCTGAACGCGCCGCCAACGAGCGGATCAGATTCTACAGGCCCAACGGATCCGCCAGCAGATCCACCGGCAAACGACGGACCAGGGCCTAGCGATGGCGCCGGCGGTGCATCGGACTCGCGCATGGTGTCGAGCAGCGGTGGCACGCGTTCCGTCGGTGGTGGTGGCGGCGGCGGCGGTGGCGGAGTTGGGGGGGTTGGAGGTGGCGGTGGTGTAAGCAAAGGCGGCGGCGTCAGCGGCGGAGGCGGCGTGAGTCGTTCCGGCGGCGCCGGTGGAGGTGGTGGCGGCGGCGGCGTGGGAGGCGTCGGCGGTGCCACGCGGAGCGCCAGTGCTGGACGTAGCGGCGGCGTAAGCGCGGCAGGAGGCGCCTCGAGTGCTGATGGCGCAAGCGCGTCGGGCGGCGGCGCCAACACACGCATGGGCTCCAACGAACCGGAGACTGAAACGCTCCTCATCTCCGGCGAGAGCTCAGACACTTTCGACGCGTCTCTTGCTAAGCTCTCAGACCAAAAAGAGTCGCTCGCAGAGATGGGCGAAGAGCAGCAATTGAAA
>JBIKMD010000174.1:0-7197 GCA_044359465.1 Myxococcota bacterium | reverse complement strand
CAAATCGAAATGCGCGTACAGGAATAACGCTTCCATTTCGAAGGTGAACTTCTTGTACTGAAGCTTCAGCCAACCATCGACCGCGAAGGCGAAGGCGTTGCGCGCTTGCTGCGTAATCAGTGTGGGGTTGTCTGGATCGTACTCGACGCTTGGATCGATGTAGTAGCGCGGGTTCTCTGCTGTTTGGAAGCGGAACATGGGCCACAGGCCCCAATTGAACACAACTTCACCGCGCTCGAGCATCTCTTTGATGTCTTCTGGCGCGTCCTTCTTAGCGACTTGGATCGAGATCTGAGTGGCGTCGTCCAGTTGGTCAACGTCGCGCGCTTGGCCGTAGGGCATGGCTCTCGTTTGTGTCGTTGGGCCTTCACTCATGTAATCGAGCATGGGCACGATGTAGTAGCTGCCGAGCATGCCGACGAACGAGATACGATCAACGTTGTCGCCGTGGTCACAATCGATGCAATCACCGGAGTTGGCGTACATGCCAAGGCCCCAGTTTTGTGGTTGACGGCCGAAGCGCAGCTCGCCAATGGGCGTTGCAACTTTGGCGTACAAGCGGCGTACTTGAATGACATCGCGGAGCGCGGCAGTGAAGTTGCCGTTGTTTTGGCCCACTTCTAGGATGTTCACGACGGGCCCACCGCGATTCACCGAGTTTGGCGTGGAGCCGAGCACCACGTTGTCCATGATGTCGAAGGTTGCGACGAGCTGAATGTCTTCTGTGATGTTCAGCGTGGGTGTGACGCGCAGGCGCATATTGGCGCCGGCAATCGTGTTGGCGCGGTTTGGCGTAGACGTGTCAAAGCGCTTGATGCCAATCCCAGGCACATCATTGGTCAGGTGACCATTGAAGATCAGATCCGGGCGAACGCGAAAGTAACCGTCGAGCTCGAGCAGATTGAGCTGCGGCTTCTCCACGTCCCAGTCTTCGGCGTTCCATTCCGCAGGCGGTAAATCGCCACTTGGAAGGCTGCTCGCCGGATTGGCTGGTCCGAGCGTCGTTGGCGCTGGAACGATGGGCGCATTGAGATCGACCGGCTTGCTGGCCGGTTCCTCTGCCGCGAGCGCACTAGAGGCGAATGCGCAAGTGATTGCGCTGATGACGAAAAGCGACTTGGTCATTCGATTGTGTCCCACGAAAGTCGGCGAGCGCTAGCACGCGTCTCTGCCCACCTCAAGCAATGGGAAAAATGGGGTCAGGGAGCAGTTTCGCGTGATGACGCAGTGTGTTGGGCGAAAATGGCACCTGATCCCATTTTTTTCCCCTGGTTGATCCGCGCGGAGGTCGCCGGTAAGCACCTAGGCCTATGTTTTTGGATGAGAAGACTGCTGAGACCTTGGCCAAAGACGCTGCGCGTACGACGGGGTATGGTGTCAGCTTCGCCGGGATGGCGCAGTTGTCAGGCGGCATGCGGGCTGCGCGTTTTCGTTTGGCGAACGGTTTGACCTTATTGATCCTGCCAGACGCGCAGGCGCCCATTTTCGCCTACCAAACCTGGTTCAACGTCGGGTCTAGGCACGAACCCAAGGGAAAAACGGGTATTGCCCACTTGTTCGAGCACTTGATGTTCAAGGGCACCAAGAACCATCCACTCGGCGAGTTTGACCATGAAATGGAAAAGCGCGGCGCGCAGACTAATGCCGCCACCTGGATGGATTGGACCTTCTACCGGCAAGCGCTCGCTTCGCACGGTGACAACTTCGAGACCGTGATCGCTTACGAGAGCGATCGCATGGTGAACTTGGCGCTCACCCAAGAGATGGTCGATAGCGAGCGCGAAGTCGTCAAGAACGAGCGCCGCCAGCGCGTGGATGATTCGATCCACGGCTCGCTCGATGAGCTCATGTATCAAACTGCATACATTGCTCACAGCTACGGTCACCCGACCATCGGGTATATGGAAGACCTCGATAAGATGAACTTGAAGGAGTTCGAGGCCTTCTACAAAGCGTATTACGCGCCAAACAACGCGACGATTGTGATCGTGGGCGATTTGGATCCCGCGCGCATGGTCACGCAAGTGGTGAAAGCGTACGGCGCGCTCCATGCGCAGCCGCTGCCCGAGCCACCAAAAGTGGTTGAACCAAAACAAGAGAGCGTGCGCCGCGCTCAGATCTACAAGCCCACGGACACCGAGCGTGCGAGCATCGTCTACCACGGCCCCGCACAAAGCCATCCGGACCACGCGGCGCTCCAAGTGGCGTGTGAGATTCTGTGCGGTGGTGAAACGGGTCGTTTGTACTCCGAGCTCGTCATTGAAAAAGAGCTCTGCCAGGAAGCGCACGCTTCGATCACGCCTTACAAAGAGCCGGGTCTGTTTCAGATCGACATCGGGATGAAGCCGGGCCTCGCGTTTGCTGAGGCAGAGGCCATCACGCTGCAGCACATTGCGACGCTCGGCGCAGAGGGGCCAACGGCCAAAGAAGTAGAAAAGACCAAGAACCGCATTGAGGCCGCGTATCTGCGTGTCCTCCTAGATGCCGATGGCCGCGCCGAACAGATCGGTCACTTTGAAACCACGGCCGGCGATGCCACCTTCATGTCGACGGTGCTCGAACGTCTGCGCCAAGTGGATGAAGCGGCAGTGAAGCGTGCGGTGACCACCTATCTCAATCCAAACGCGCGCACGGTGGCTTGCGCGCTCCCCGAGGAGCAACGACGGGCATGAAGCCCTTGTTGCTAGTGAGCTTGATGACGACATCTGTGATGGCAGCGCCGGTCGCGAACAAAGGTATTGAACGTTTAGATCGGCCAGACGGCATCACGCTGATCGTGGCCGAAGATCATTCGCTTCCGCGTGTGGCATTCCGCGTGGCGCTGCGCGCGGGGGGCTCCGAGGATCCAGAGGCGCTGCAGGGGCTCACCCGTGTGCTCAGTGAGCTTGTGCTGCGCGGAACACAAACCCACTCGCGCCGTGCCTTCAACGAGCTCGTCGAAGGTTACGGAAGCTCGCTGAGTGGTGACTCGTCGAGTGAGTCGCAAACCTGGGGCGGCGAGGCGCTTACCCGTTATTTCGAAGCGACCTTCGCGCTCATGGCGGAAGCCATGCAAACGCCGGCGCTGGCCAAAGACGAGCTCGACAAGCTCGTGCGTGAAATGGAAGCGGAACGCACGACGCGTAAAGACGATGACTCAACGCTGGCACGTTTGGCGTTTCGTCGCGCGTTGTTTGGACCGCATGTTTACGGCCGTGACCCGCTTGGTACCAAAGCGTCGCTTGCCGCGATTACACCTGAGGCGCTTCGTGCTGAGCTGAAGCGGCGACTCGTGCGTGGCAATATGATCTTTGCAGCGGCCGGCGATGTGTCGATGAAGAGTCTGTCGGCATTGGTGGACAAGTACTTTGGCGCCATTCCCGCGGGCGAGTCGCTTCGTAAAGAAGTGGAGCCAACGCCTGAAGTGCAAGGCATCACACTCTACGTCGTAGACAAACCCGAGCGAACGCAAACGCAGATTATTCTTGGGCGTCCAGCGCTCAAAGGCACCAATCCAGATCATCTCGCTATGAACGTAGCCACCACGGCTTTTGGCGGAACATTCACGGCGCCGCTGATGCACGAGATCCGCGAAGTGCGCGGCTGGTCGTATGGCGCCTACGCCTCTGTCGCAGAGCTGCGCGGCCGCGGCGGCTTCTCTATGGTGTCTGCGCCTTCCACGGCAGACACCGTGCCGTGCATCGAGCTGATGGTCGACTTGTACAAGAAGTATTGGAACGGCGAGTATCCTGAATCGCTCTTCGAGTTTGGGCGCTCGTATATGAGCAACCAGTACCCCTTTAGCGTGGCCACGGCAGATGCACGCGTCAGTGAGTACCTGCACGCCGAGCTGATGGGTTATCCAGACAACTGGGTGCAAAGCTATCCCACGCGCCTCGCTGCGCTGCGTCTTGCCGACATCAAGGCCATGCCCAAGCGTTATCTGAGCGACACGGATTTCATCATCGTGATCGTAGCGTCGTACAAAGAATTGAAAACAGCCCTTGCCGGTTTGAGCTTCACACCCGAGATCAAGGTGCTGCCCATTGGGAGCGAGCCATGAAGTTCGAGATCGTCCACACCTTCAAGAACGTGACGGTGGACCAGTACATCAAACTGTTTTTCGACGACGCCTTCAATGATGCGTTACGCGCGACGGCTTCCCTCAAGTCACGTGAAGTGCTCGAGAAGAAAGAAGAGAACGGCAAGCTGTATCGCAAAGTGCGTGTGGTCCCTGGTGTGGAGCTTCCGGCCGCAGTGAAGCCACTGCTCAAAGGCGGCGAGCTGTCGTACCTGGAAATCACCACGATGGATTTTGCAAAGAAGGTACAAAGCTTCGAGACGCAGGTGAACATTACGGACAAGGTGAAGATCAGCGGCGAAGTGCACTTCTTGCCAGCGCCGGGCGGCGGCGTGCTGCGCAAGCTCTTCTTCGACGTGTCGGCGAGCATTTTTGGCCTCTCTGGCATCATCGAAAAATCCACGCGCGATCAAATGCTGCAAACCTACGACAAGATCGCAGTGTTCACGCAGAAGTGGATCGATGACGGAAAAGCCGCAGCGTTCGCCTGAGATTGTATTTAACTGATGCGTCACAAGGCGCGTCACTTTGAGCCCGAGGAACTGACGTGAGCACAACCTTTGAAATGAACCGCGCGCCTGAGGGCTTCAAAGCCGAGCGTGACTTGCCTGCTGGCTTCATGAAGTTTTATCTGCCCCTGCACAACCGCTTTACGCCGCGCCAGCAGCTGGTGCACAAAGTTCGCGCACGCACGCTGAAGCTCTCGCATGAAGGGCAGTTGCCGCAGTATCCGGCGCCGTCAGCAGCGACCGAAGACAATTGGAAGATCACGCTCCCTGAGTGGTGCCAAGATCAGCGTAACCAAATGACCGGTCCGGCAGACGACGCCGAGCTCGTCGTGAAGATGCTCAACTCCGGGGCGCCGGGTGTCATGCTCGATCTCGAAGACTCCATGGCCAACCAGTGGCCGAGTCTCATGCGTGGTTACGAGAACATTCTCAAAGCCATTACGGGTGAGCTGAGTTACTTCGACAAGAAGCGCGACAAGCAGGTCACCATTGCTCAGAGCGGCACCGTCATCTTCAACCGTTTGCGCGGGTTGCATCTCTCTCAAGCAGGCGTGCTCGGTGCGCTCACCAGCGCGTCACTCTTCGACTTGTGTATGCTCGCGTTCCAAGCGAGCTACGACAAGCTCAAACACCCGCTGACCTTCTACATTCCAAAAAGCGAATCGGCGGAAGAAGCCCACCTGTGGCGTGACATGTTTCAGGCCGTCGCTGAGTCGCTCAATCTTCCGCACGATTACTTCAAGTGCATGGCGCTCGTGGAAGCGCATCCGCTTGCGTACCAAGCTGAAGAATTCATCTACGCGCTGCGCGAACACATCATCGGGTTGAACCTTGGCCGCTGGGATTACATGGCCAGCTTGATCCACTTCAACATCAACAACCCTGCCTGGGTGCTGCCTGATCGCAACACCATTCCGCACGACGTCGCGTTTTTTCAGAACCTACGCAATCTACTACCGGAGATCTGTCACAAGCGCGGCATCTTCGCGATTGGCGGTATGACGGCGTTGTTTCCCGATCGTCAGAACCCAGAGCTGAATGCGCGTGCGCTCGCTGGGCTCGAGAAAGACAAGAAGAACGAAGCGAGCTGTTTGATGGACGGTGCTTGGACGGGCCATCCCGATCAAAACGAGATCGCCGTGTCACAGTTTCCCAAACCCAATCAAATTGCGGCACGCAAAGCCGGCCAGCCGCGTTACCCGGATTTGCGCCCAGCGCCCGTCGGCGTGGGCACCAAAACCGTCGCGGGAACGCGAGCGGCCGCGCGGATTGCGATTCGCTACCGCCACGGCGTGCTCAGTGGCAAAGGCGCGTCACTGCTCGATGGTTACATGGAAGATCTTGCGACCGATCGTATCTACCGTTTGATGATCGCTCAGCGCATCAAACATCGCGATGCCGTTGTGGTGGTTGATGACAGTGGAACGACCGTGAAACACACGCCTGAGCTCGTTGCGCAGATCTTCGATGAAGAGCTCGCAAAGTTACAGAGCGAGCTTGGAAAAGACGAGGGCGATCGTAAGCTCTACAAACAAGCGCGCGACATCACCGAGAACATGATTCGCGAGGACGTGTTCGATCCCATCTGACGCGCGGAGTATCGCAATGGCAACCACTGAATGGCATGAGCGCTGGAGCAAGCGCGAGATAGGCTTCCACGAAGGAAGGCCAAACGAGCACCTCGTCAATCACATTGCGCGGTTTGGAAAAGCGCGAAGGCTCATGGTGCCGCTCGCTGGCAAGGCGATTGATCTGCGTGCGCTCTCGGATGCAGGCCACGACGTCGTTGGCGTTGAGTTCGTGCGCACCGCGATTGATGAGTTTTTTTCGGAGTGGCAGGTCACGCCAACGCCGCACACCTTGGGCGCACACGAGGCCTTCTACGGCAAAGGTGTGACGCTCGTGCGGGCGGATATGTTCGCCGTGAACGCTGGGTCGCTGGGGCGTTTCGAAGGGATTTACGATCGCGCTGCGCTCGTAGCTATCGAACCGTCGCGCCGGGCTGACTATGTCAAAGTGTGCCGAGATCTGTTGCAGCCTGGTGCCGGGATTTTGCTCATTGCATTCAGCTACGACCAGACGAAAATTCAAGGACCGCCGTGGTCCGTGGACGAGTCGGAAGTGCGCGCCCTGTATGCGGGATGCACCATTGAAAAGCTTGCGGCAAAGGACTTGCCTGTGAATCCGCGCTTTGCCGCTGCAGGTGTGAGCACCTTGCACGAAGCCGCTTATTGGATCGTCACGCCCCGCCCGTAGACAACGTTGCGCGCTCGTTGCAGTGAGCGCGCCTCATGTTTGCAGTCTCTGCCATTGTCGTTCACCTCGTCATTCCCTTGGCTTTGATGTGTTGGCTCGTTCTCGGTCGCCCGCCGAGTGTTGGCCATCTCATTTTTCGCGTGCTGCTCGCGCTGGTTTACGCGCTGCAAATCTCTGTTGCTGGTGGCGCGTGGACCTGGGTGGGCTACAGCCTGCGTTATGTTGTGATGCTGGGAACAATCGCCGCTGTCGTCGTTGCTATCGCGCTTGCGATTCGTCGGAAGCTGTCGATCGCCCGGCTAAGCGCGTGGCGCTTGCGCATTGACCTGTTGCTCACGGTTGGCTTGTTCGTCGTGTTTGCGACGGGACTCC
>JBIKMD010000173.1:0-7198 GCA_044359465.1 Myxococcota bacterium | reverse complement strand
CTCGCGTTGCTCGCGTGTGGCTTTGGTTTTCCAATGCCTGAAGACGTCATTCTCATTGCTGGCGGCATCCTCGCCCAACAAGAAAAAGCGTCTATTTGGCCAAGTGTGGCGGTAGCTTACGCGGGTGTGATCATTGGCGATGGCATCATGTTCACAATTGGTCGTAGACTTGGCACTCGCCTACTAGACCACCCGCGTTTGCAGCGTATCTTCTCTGCCCAGCGACGCACCAGGGTAGAAGCGCTATTCACACGCTGGGGTGCGTATGCCGTGTTCGCAGGGCGCTTCGCCGCCGGCGTGCGTTCCATGGTGTTCATGACCGCCGGCGCCATGAAGGTGCGCTATTCGCTGTTCTTCATTTTTGACAGCTTGGCGGCCTTGATCAGTGTTCCGCTGTTCATTTGGGTGGGTGCCCAATTTGGCGAGAACCTTGAAGCCATCAAGAAAGCGAAATTGGTTTTGCTTGGCGTGATTGGCGGCTTGGCGCTGATCTATTTTGGTTACCGACTGTACAAAGCGCGCAGAAAACCTGCTGCCGAGGCCGGGCCAAACACGACGGCTTAGTGCGACCCGCCCAAACGCTGTCGCAAATGGAATGACGCGTACGCGCACGAGGCTGGACCCAGAGTCTTCCGCGGCGGCCCGAGCCTTACAGTCAAGCGCGATTGACGTTGTTCATGGCGATCTTCACGCCCTGTTTGATCACCGCAAGTGCCGCATCTTTTGAGCGCACCGCGGCTTCGTCGAGGAGTTCGCGCTCGGCCTTACCCGGTGTGCCGAGCACGTGCTCCACGCCTTCGCGCGGGGGTTTGCCAATGCCCATGCGCACGCGAATGAAGTCCGCGCCTATGCACGCAATGAGCGATTTGAGCCCATTGTGCCCGCCCGCGCCGCCGCCTTGTTTGAGCTTCACCACGCCCGGCAGAAAATCGAGCTCATCGTGGATGACAATGACGTTTGGCGTCTCGATCTTGAAGAACTGAGCAAGCGCCTGCGTGGGTTCGCCGCTCTTGTTCATGTAGGTTTGTGGTTTGCACAGCACGATGTCGTCGCTGGCCTTCACCCAGAGCGCGCCAAACTTGCTCTTCCAGGCGTCTGCACGCAAGTCCGCAGCGAGCGCATCAAGCGCCCAAAAGCCAACGTTGTGACGGGTGTGTTCGTACTCGGAACCGGGGTTGCCGAGGCCGACGATGAGGAAGGACATAAGCGAAGCGGCGGCTTACTTCTTGGCTGGAGCGGCGGCCTTGGCGTCCTTGGCCGGAGCGGCGCCCTTGGCGTCTTTCGCTGGGGCTGCGGCTTTGCCATCGGCTGCCTTCGCGTCTGCGGCTGGTGCACCTTCGGCGCCTGGCGCTGCGGCTGCTGCTTCTTCCACCTTCTCGGAGCGTGGCGCGGCAACAGAAACGATCGCGTAGTTCGTGGAGCTAGCGTGCTTGACGCCATCTGCGAACTTGAGGTCGCTGACGTGGATCGAGTGATTGAGACCGAGATCCGTCACGTCGATGGTGATCGCCGTTGGAATGTTGGCAGGAAGCGCGTCCACCACGAGCACGTGGCGAATGATTTCCAAGATGCCGCCGTCGGTGACGCCTTTGCACTTGCCGGTGACGTGCACTGGCACTTCAACGCGCACTGGTTTGTCGAGCGAAATCTCGACGAAATCTGCGTGGATGAGACGGCTGGTGGTGACTTCCGTCTCCCAGTCTTTCAGGAGCGCCAGGCGCTGCGTGCCATTGTCGATCTTCAAGGTGAGAACGGTATTGAGGCCGTGCGCGGTCTTGAGGGCGCGGCGCAGGATTTCTGCATCGAGCGAGATCGATGCTGGCTCTTTGCCTTTGCCGTACACGACGCCTGGGATGCGGTTCAAACGACGCAGACGGCGCGCGGCGCCCTTACCTTTTTCTGCGCGGTGGGCAACTTCAATAATGGCTTGATCAACACTCATGACACGTCTCCAATATGACCTTCGGCTCCCCTCGCCTGCGACATTGCTGCGAGCGCAACCGACACGATCTTAAACAAACAAGGAACTAACGGATTCACCAAAGTGAATGCGGCGGATGGCCTCTGCCAAAAGGGGTGCGATCGTCAAGACCTCCACCTTTTTCGATTTTTCGATGCGGGCGCCTTGAGGGATCGAATCGCTGACCACGAGCTTCTCGATGGCGCTGGCGTTCAAGCGATCAATCGCTGGGCCACTGAGCACGCCGTGCGTGGCATAGGCGTAAACCCTGCGCGCACCGCGTGAGAGCAAGGCCTGCGACGCGTTGACCAGGGTGCCTGCCGTGTCGATCATATCGTCCAGCAAGACCGCGGTTTTGCCTTCTACCTCACCAATGATGTTCATCACTTCGCTCACGTTGGCACGTTCGCGACGCTTGTCGATCATGGCGATGTTGACGCCGAGACGCTTGCCGTAGGCGCGTGCGCGCTCCATGCCGCCTGCATCTGGCGATACGATGACTGTCTCGTCTGGATCGAACTGCTTGCGCATGTGATCGATCATCAGAGGCATGGCGAACAAATGGTCGAAGGGAATATTGAAGAATCCCTGAATTTGCCCGGCGTGCAGGTCGACAGAGACGATGCGGGTCGTGCCGGCGGCCTGCAGCAAGTCACTGACCAACTTGGCCGAAATAGGCGTGCGGGGCGCAACTTTGCGATCTTGGCGCGCATAACCGAAGTACGGCATCACCGCGTTGATGCTCTTGGCAGAGGCACGCTTGAGCGCGTCCACCATGATGAGCAATTCCATCAAGTGATCGTTGACCGGGCTGCACGTGGGCTGCACCAAGTACACATCACGATCACGTACATTCTGTTTGATTTCAACGAAGACTTCGCCATCGGAAAAGCGCGTACAGTTGACCTGTCCGAGCTCTACCTTGAGCTCTTGCGCTATCGATTTGGCGAGCGGAGCGTTAGCGTTGCCTGTCAGAATGACCAAGTCGCCGCTCATTGCATCTCCGGGAAAAAAGTTGGGGCGGAAGGGGTCGAACCTTCGAATGCCGGAATCAAAATCCGGTGTCTTACCACTTGACGACGCCCCAGTTAAAGGCCGGCAGCGGGTACCATAATGTCGATCCCGCAATCAAGATGGGTGACGTCTCTCATGTAAATTGTTAGGGGCCCGCCCTCTCGCCCATGAATGACGCATCGCGCACACTGCTTGCCTGGCTCTCGGATCAATCCCGAGCAATTGGGGTGGCACTTTCTCCGTGGCGTGCGGCGTTTACCGGTGACGCTCAACACGCACAGCGACTGCTAGGCGCAGCAGGCTATGCCTTCGTTCTGACCTTCACCATTACAGTCGTAAAATCTGTCTCCAGCGCGCTCTTTTTGTCTCGCTTCGGTTCGGCACCACTGCCTTGGATTTACATCGGGTCGGCGCTCGTGGTGACGGCGGCCTCATTTACCTTGGTTCGCCCACTTGCTGCGCTCGGGCCGCAGAGGACCCTCTACGGTTTGAGCATTGGCGCGGGCGTGGCCCTGCTGCTCCTTGCCGCGCTCATCAACCTGCACCGGCCAGCAGTGTATGGTATTCTTTACGTCTTTAGTGAGGCATATGCGACGACCTTGTCCGTCGTATTGTGGGCAACGCTCGGAGAAGCGTTTGGGCCCCGCGAGCAGCGCTCGGCCTTTGCCTTCATCTCCGCGGTGAGCATGGCGGGCGTGTTGATCGGCGGCGTGGCAACACGTGCCGTTCCACTTCTCGTTCCGCAATCGCTGGCACTTGGTGTTGCCGGCATCGCCCTTGTTCTGGCGCCGCGCTGGCTTAAGCTCGCGGGTACCGAGATAAAAATCAAAGAGCGCGACTACCGGGCGGGCCTCGGTTACTTAAAAAGCGACGCCTATCCGCGCTACGTGTTTGCATTCGTCTTTTTGGTCTCTGTGCTCAGCGCCGGCTCTGACTACCTGTTTAGGCAACGCGCCACGGCCGCGCTTGGAGAAGATGCCCTCACCCGTCTGTTCGGTGATCTGAACGCAGCCGTTGGCGTCTTTGCCTTGCTCTTTCAATTGTTCATCACACCGCGTTTGCTCGGTCGCCTGGGTCTATTCGCCTTTCTCGCCCTCGTGCCTGTTGGGATCCTCGGCATCAACATCGTGGCAGTGTTGCGGCCCGGCGGAATGAAAGCCTGGTTTGCGCTGAAGGTCCTGGAGATGGCCGGCGCGTTCGCCCTGATCCCTGCGGGCGCACAACTGCTCTACAATCCCATGCCCAAGGCCGCGCGTGCGAGCGTACGCGCTACGATTGACGGCGCAGGAAAACGTATTGGCGCCGCACTCGGTGGAGCTTTGTTGCTCGCACTTGGCGCCACTTACGGCGTTCCCGATCTGCTGCCTCTGTATTTGGCGCTAACCATCATCCTCATTCTTCCTTTGGTTCGCCGAAACTATTTGGCCGAGCTCTCCGAGACCATTTCTGGTGCGTCGCCTAGAGAACGCGAACTGTCGATGCTGGTGGCAAGCGACTCGACCACACGGCGCGCGCTAGAGCGAGCCCTCGAACGCGGGGATCAGAACCAAGTCGATGTGGCCATCGAGACGCTTTCAAAAGACTCGAGCTTCGATTTCACGCCGTTCATCCCACGCTTGCTCACGCACGAATCAGCAGCCGTCCGCATGGAGGGCGCCGCGCTTGCCATGCACAGGCCACACCCGAGCTTCGCCGACGCACTGGTGAGCAACCTCCAGCATCACGACGCTTATGTGCGTGCTGCTGCCGCCAAGACACTGGGTGTGGTAGCGCCCGAAATCGCCAAGCAAAAGCTGGAACGCGCGCTCGATGACGAAAGTGATCCCGCGCTGCGCGCCGGCGCAATCGCCGCGTTCTGGTTGTCGCGGAGCAAACGCGACATGGCGGCTGAGTCGCTGCGCCACCTGCTCTCGCGCATGAAGATGCTCGACGTACCGATGCGCGTGGAGCTCGCGCGTTTGATCGGATCACTTGGCCGTAGTCCCTACTCCGCAAACCTCGAGCCACTGCTCGTTGATCCTTCGCCCGCTGTGCGCAAAGCGGCAGCCCGGGCAGTCTACGACGCGAGAGATCCGACCTTGATCGCCGCGCTTCTCTCTGCGCTGTCTGACCGTGAAACAGCGGCGGCTGTGCGAGAGACGCTCGCGTTGTTTGGCGACGATGCGGTGCCGCGTATTTGGGCGCTCCTTGATGATCGCAAAGCGCCGCTGAGACTCCGCACCAAGCTCCCGCGACTGCTGCGCAGCATTGGTACGAGCTTCGCCGCCGAAGCGTTCTTGTATTCAAATCCGCAGGATGATCCGCAACTGCAGAACCAATTGGTCAGCGAGCTCTTTGCCATGAAGCGCGAGCATCCCGAAGTGGTGCTAGACAAAGCTCGCACCGATGAAGCGATCATTCGGCGCTTGCAGGTGTTTGCGTACTTCTCTCCGCTGGCACAAGCGCTGCGCGATGACGATCGTTTCAAGCTACTGCGCCGAGCCACAGAGGAACGCGTCGCGCAAACGCTCGAAAGTATTCTCAAGCTGCTGTCGCTGCACCGGCCCAACATTCTTGGCGCGCTGGCCGGGCTTCGCTCATCGGAAGCCCGAGATCGCGACAACGCGCTCGAGCTGCTCGACGAGTCACTCAAACGCGACCCGCTGCACGACGAAGTCCTGCGAACACTCGAAGGAGTACGGCGAGTCAAAGACGAAAAGCTCAGCGCTTCTAACGTGGCTTCAAAGCTTTCTTTTTCACAAGACGCCGTGGTGCGCGCCATCGCCCGCAACACCATGGAACGCATTGGTCTAGAGGCAGGGATTCCGCTGTTCTCGACGATTGCGCAGATGATTGTGCAGCGAGACGGCAAAGACAAAGGAGACGAAGTGGCATCACACATGGTCGAACGAATTCTCTTGCTCGAAGGTGTGACGATGTTTGCTGGCGCAGAGATCGACGACATCACGGCGGTAGCGCAGATCTGCGGCGAGCGAAAAGTAGAGGCGCATGGCACCATTTTCGAAGAGGGCGCCGCTGGAGAAGAAATGTACGTCGTGAGCAAAGGAGACGTTGTCCTCGAACGCGGCGGCCGGGAAGTGATGCGTTTCGACACCGGGGACAGCTTTGGCCACGTGAGTGTGCTCGACAGAGGACCCCGTCCAGCAACGGCCAAAGCTGGAAACAAGGGCGCAGAGCTGCTCACGATCGATCGCCAACACTTCATGGATCTGGTGACGGATAGACCCGAGCTCCTCCACGGCTTGTTCAAAGTACTCACCAAACGCGTGCGCGACCTGCTCGAAGACGTTTGAGCGCGCGGCGTCATTTATTTGCTCCCGCGCGAAACCTTAGCGGGAAACGTGGGTTTCACCGTGCGTAGTTCAACATCCACGGAGCCCAAGCCATGAGATTCTCTTCGCTTTTTCTTTCCTTCTCTCTAATCGCCTGCGGAACGCAGACGGGTCCTACGGTGAGCGACTTTGCGAGCGACGACGCTGTGCAATCTGCACTCGAAAGTGACGCCGGTGGGCTCGACGAAACGGACAGCGATCCGCTTCCTGAAGACGCGGAAGCTAGCGGCGCGACCGAAGCAGAAGCCACCGATGATGCCATTCCCGAGCTGACCGAAACCGAGACGCAAAAAGGCGCCTACTTCGTGCGCATTGCGTGGGGCAATTTTCCAGTGAACAAGGCCAACGCCGGCGCCCGCATCGATTACTCCGGCAGCTTGAGCGTAGATGCCGACGACACGCTACGCCGCGTGCGTGCCTGGCACTTTGAAAAACGCGACGGCATTGAGCGCCCGCGTGACAGCAAGTCGGCGGTTGCGTTCGCATCGCACATTACGGTTGCGAGCGATGGCCTACACGCCCTCGTCCTCACGCCAGACAGCACTAGCAAGCTCGTCGTGAAGCTCGGCGGCGAAGCCGGCTCACCCGTTCAATTCGAAAAGACCTATGACCTCACGGGTTCCCTCCACCTGCGCGAAACGAGCGCGAGTGCTACCACGGGCCAAGAAGTACGCATCTCCATCGACCGCGTCGAGCCAGGGACAACCGCATGTGAAGGTGGTTCACTCGTCGGCGAATGGAACATGCGCAAGGCAAAAGACGGCCGCGAAGTCGCGGTGCTCAAAGGTCGCTTGCTTCGTGCTGACGGCCAAGTGATCGCCAAGCTCGTGGGCCTTGCAGGCGTACGCAAGAACGGCAACCACGTGTTCTTCATGAAGATTGGGCGCGCTGG